>JABLXP010000004.1 GCA_013178045.1 Bacillota bacterium | reverse complement strand
GACCTGCTGAGCTGGTTACAGAAGATCTGCCAATAGCCTCTTATTTATGTCAAGTAAATAGGGCATAAATAGGCTCATTGCTTGTTTGTGCCCATCAACTTGACATAAGCAATTACTTTGCATAATTGCCATTATGTAAAGCTTTACATAACGGGAAAACAAATCTGGTTATCAATATTGGGATTGCTTTAGCCAAACAAGGGCAAAGAGTGTTCATTATCGACGCCGACCTCGGGACAGCCAATGTTGATGTCCTCCTCAACCTAAACGTCCGTTACAACCTGAACCATCTGGCAACCCGGGAGAAAGAAATCCTCGACCTGGTGGTCGAAGGACCTGGCGGAATACACATTATTCCTGGTGGTTCAGGACTCCAGTCCCTGGCCAACCTGGACGATTATCAGTTCAGCCGGGTGCTCAACAGTTTCAAAGCCCTTGAACAATATGCTGACGTGATTCTGATCGATACCGGCGCTGGCCTCTCCCGCAATGTTCTCAACTTCGTGCTGGCCGCCGATGAGGTCATCGTGGTCACTACTCCCGAGCCGCATTCGATTACTGACGCCTATGCGATCCTGAAAGTTATCGATGAGCAAAACCACTCTCTCAAGACCTGGTTAGTAGTCAACAAAGCTGAAGACAAGTCGGAAGCCCAACAGATCGCTGACCGGATGGTCGGGGTCGCCAATCGTTTTCTGCGCCTGAAAGTGACAAACCTGGGCTATATTTTAGAAGATCTGGCTGTTCCACGGGCCGTCAAAAAACTAGTGCCATTTACCCTGGCCGATCCCAACAGCCCCGCAGCCAAATGTCTGAGGCAGATTGCCGAGCGTCTTTGCCAGCCCGAAACCATTGTCAGCCATCCGCAATCTCGGTCTTTCTTTGATCGCTTCCGTGACCTTTTTATGAAAAAGTAATCCAAAATGTAACCCCAATACTAGACAAAAAGAACCCATCGCCTGGTCCGAAATCAGAAACAATGAGTTCTTTTTCTAGTTCTTTTTCTTTAGTTTATTAGTTTACTCCCTGACGAAATCTAAAAATGCTTGCACTACGCGGGGATAAGACTTTTGTTTTGGGTAGACCAGATATAGATCTCGTTTGAGGTCAAGGTTTTTAACACTCAGGCTGACCACACGACCCAGGTCTTCAACTTTTTGGGTCGCCCACCGGGAAACCAAAGCTGCTCCCAAACCAGCCTCAACGGCTGAGATCACCGCCTCGGTACTCCCTAACTCCAACACGATCTTTAACTTCTCCGGGCTTAAACCAGCTTGGTTCAGTTTTTCCTCGATCACCATGCGCGTACCCGATCCTTTTTCCCGCCAGATCAAATTCTCCTTCAGCAGATCTTTAATTTCAATAGCGCCATCTTTTGCCCGGGGATGATCGGGGGGTACAATCAAGCAAATTTCATCCTCGGCAAATTTAGTACCCGTCAGCTTCCTGTTTTTCACCCACGCCCCCACCACGCCAACGTTGATTTTCCCTTCCAACAATTGACTAATGATCTGACTGGTATCACCGATCTCCAAGGTGATCTGGGCCTCAGGGTAAGCTTTTTTAAAGCGCCCGACGATCGCCGGTAAAATGTAGTGACCGGGTATATTGCTCGCTCCCAGCGCCAGCCGTCCTCTGATCTGAGCAGAAGATTCGGCGATTGCCTGATCGGTTTGCTCCATTATTGCCATGATTTCCAACGAGTTTCGGAACAAAATCTCCCCCGCCTCGGTCAGCTTGATCCGCCGCCCAACCCGTTCCAACAACTGGGTGCCGTAGTGCTCTTCCAGGGCCTGAATGTGCTTGCTCACCGCTGGTTGGGTTAGATGTAGTTTCCGGGCCGCCCCAGAAAGGCTGGCCATCTCTACCACTGTAACAAAGGTTTGCAACAAACTCAGATTCACATTTTCACCTTCCTGCAGCACCCCGTGCCTGACAGCTGTCTAACAGTTCTTATCGAAGGAATCCACTTAGGATCGTCTCAATCGCTTCTTGCTCGGTCAACCCCAGGGACATCATCTTCAGCAGTTGGTCACCGGCAATCTTGCCGATCGCCGCTTCATGGGTCAGTTCGGCTTCAGCGTGCTCTGCATGAAGTTCAGGGACAGAAGTAATTTTCGCCTGGTCCATGATAATAGCATCACACTCAACATGGCCGCGCGACCGGTTCTGACCAATAAGGGAAGCTTTAAAAACTTGTTTTGACGAATCCTGCGCCACAGCTCGGGAAATCACCTGGGCGGCTGAATCTTCACCCACCAAGGTAATTACGATGGAAGACTCGGCGTTCTGTTCATTATGGGTGAGGAGTTTTTCCACCATCTTGAGCAACCCGTGCTTTTTCACTTCCGCTCTGGTCAGTCGGATGGTATTGTCTACTCCTTTAATCTGGATCAATTCTAATTCAGCGACCGCGCCCTCTTCCACAGTGATGATCGTCTGCGGGTTCAGCACTCGTTTTCCTCCGTCTCCCTGGCCGAAATGTTTTTCCACGTAGCGCAACTTACCTCCCCGCCGCACGATGATCTCGTGAATCCCATCGTGCTGCGTTTTCTCTTGCCCGCTGTTATGAATACCACAACCGGCCACCACCAGGACGTCTGCTCCTTCACCAATGTCGAAAGTATTGTAAACCAGATCGTGTAAGCCAGTTTTGGTCATTATTACTGGAATGTGCACCGCTTCCTGCTTGGTCCCCGGTTTGACGATGATGTCAATGCCGGGCTTGTCCGTTTTCGGAAGGATTTCAATATTGGCTGAAGACTGGCGGGCCACCGCGCCGCCGTCTTTTCTGATGTTGTATGCTCCGGCGGGAATATCGTGGAGATCCGCGATCATCGCCAGTAGCTGTTTATCTAATGCAGTTAGGGTCATTCGTTTCTCCTCCACACTGATTTCTCCACTGGCAGTTATAGTCATCCTTGATCAGAGGCCAGATCTTGTCCACCTTACCCCGCTCCCGAATTTCCCCATCAGCGACCAGCATGACCTCGTCCGCAGCCATGAGAAATCTTTCATTATGGGTAATGACTAAAGTTGTGCCCTGCCGTTTGTGGTGCTGGTTGATAATCACGTTGACCAACTGGTGAAATGTCCAGAGGTCAACCCCGGCTTCCGGTTCGTCGTAGATGGTCATTTCTCCCTGTCGGGCGAGAAGTGTCGCGATCTCAATCCGTTTCATCTCACCACCCGATAAGCTGGCGTCAACCTCCCGGTCAATATAGTCCTCAAAACACAAGCCTACGTTCCGTAAGAGACCATGCAGGGCCGCTTCGTCCAGGTCGTGATTGGCGATCCGCAAGAGGTCACGGACGCGCAATCCCTTAAACCGGGGCGGCTGCTGAAAAGCATAAGCAATCCCCCGCCGGGCCCGCTCAGTGACACTTAACTCGGTGATGTCTTCTCCTTTATAATACAACCTTCCCCCGGAAGGCTGATAGATTCCCATGATCACTTTGGCTAAGGATGTTTTGCCTCCCCCGTTTGGTCCAGTAATAGCGTAAAATTTACCCGGTTCCAGCGTTACATTAATGTGGTTAAGCACTTCTTTGGCCACGCTGTTGCCGTTAACTGGAAAGCTCAAACTGATATCAACTGCTTCCAGCACCCTAATCCCTCCTTCATCCATCCATAAGATTTTTTCGGACAGACACCTCTAAGTGGAATCGTAGCATAAATGCACCAAAAAGTCCAGGCAATCCGCCCGGACCACTAGTTAAACCCGCATATGGCTCTGTTTCTTATGAGGAAGCAGAAAAACTCCTTCGATTTTTACACCATAGGCGACAAGAGTTTCCTCAACCGCCACCCGGTGTTCCGGGTCAACCTTAATCGCCAGGCCACAAAGGGAAGTGAGCTCCCGTGGCACCGGGATGATGGTAGTCTTGAACGGGGTTGACTTCAGCACTTGCTCGGCTTTTAAGGCGTGATGGGTAGAAGGAAAGGTGAAAATCGCTGACTTATCGGGCATGGCTACTCCCTTCCCTTTCAATTGTGGCCAAGGCGTCCAGAACTGTCTTTATTTCCTCAAGAGTATTAAAATAGCCAGGACTCAAGCGGACCGTCCCCGTCTCCAGGGTACCGATAGTCTGATGGGCCAGCGGAGCACAGTGGAGACCAGCTCTAGTCGCGATATCAAACACCTGGTCCAGGATAAAACTCACTTCATTGGCTTCCTGTCCATTGATATTGAGCGAAACAACCGCCGTCTGCTGTTCTACATCCTGGGGTCCGTACAGGGTCATCCCTTCTCGTTCGCGTAAACCCTGCAAAAGTTCCTTGGTCAGCATTTGTTCATGCCGGCGAATGGTCTCCATCCCTTCCTCAAGGATAAACTTGATCCCCGCCCCCAGGCCGACCAAACCGACCGTGTTAGGCGTGCCGCTTTCAAATTTATCGGGCATCACCTCTGGCTGATACATTAACTCGGAATGGCTTCCCGTCCCCCCTTGCTTTAAGGGAGTCACGTCAACCCCTTCGCGAATGTATAACCCCCCGGTCCCCTGGGGACCAAGCAACCCTTTGTGCCCGGTAAAAGCCAGCAAGTCGATCTGACTTTTATTCACATCGATTGGGTAAACCCCCGCAGTCTGGGCACAATCAACCAGGAAAAGCACGCCGCGTTCCCGCGCTATTTTCCCGATCTGGTTAATCGGCTGGATGGTCCCCGTCACGTTCGAGGCATGGTTAACACAGATAAGCTTCGTGTTCTCTCTGATGTTGTTCGCCACATCCGCCGGATTGATTAACCCTTCCGGCGAGCAGGGAATCACAGTCGTCTCTATTCCCTTCTCAGCCAGACTAAATGCTGGCCGGGCAACAGCATTATGTTCCATCCCACTGATTAAAATATGATCACCCGGCTTGGTCACGCCCTTAATCGCCAGATTAAGGGCTTCGGTAACATTCAGTGTAAAAACAATTTGCGCTGAATCCTTTACCCCAAACAATTCGGCCACTAGTTCGCGCGTTTCTAAAAGCGCCCGCCCGGCCTGCAGGGACAGACGATGCCCCCCGCGCCCGGGATTGGCGCCATATTCCCGCAGACACCGAGTCATGACTTCACAAACACTCTCCGGCTTCGGCCAGGAAGTCGCCGCATTATCTAAATAAATCATTGGGTCCTCCCCTTGGTCTAGTCAAAAAATAATATACGTTTTAACAATATTTTATTATTCTCAGCATTAACCTTCTACAAAACCGAAAACATTTCCTGTTATAATGATTATTACGTTATATTATTACACAGCCGGTTGAGTTAATCAATAACATTCCGTTATACATTTGTAGCCATTTAGTTTATGCTCCCTGGATTAACCCACAAGTTGTTGACAATATTTTGGGGGTTGTCACAGACAACCCCCCTCAGAAAAGCATATTTTTAACTTTTTATAGTGCCAGGGATTAACCGAGAATCTTCTCAACCTCTTCGGCATCACAGTCCATAACGTACTTGATACCGCTGATCTCGGCCGCTTCCTTGGTGATGGCGACGATGTCATTCCGTGTGATGTACTCCAGGCTGAACTTCCGGGCTCCGCACATGAACTGCCGCAGCCCCTGGGCCAGCCGTTCGAAATAGCTGTATACTCCAATCGCACCGGTCGGGAAGTCGGCAAATCTGGCTCCGAGTTCTTTCTTCACCTGTTCGGCCAGAATAAAGATCTGTTCAACGGTTTCGCCATACTTCTTGTATTCGTTCGGAACCTTGCCACTCTTAATCATTTCTGCTACGGTCTTGCCTACCATGGCTGCCGTCAGCGGAGCCCGGGCCATTTCGATCATATTAACGTGCGGCGCACCCAAGGCTAAGCCTTTGAACACCTGGTCTTCCAGAGCAAATCCACCGGCAATAGCCACTTTGGGAATATAAGCACCTTTAGCCGCCAACCGGTCAAGGTACTTCGTCAACAATGCATGGATGTACACAGTAGGAATACCCCACTCGTTCATCATCCGCCACGGGCTCATCCCGGTACCGCCGCCAGCACCATCCACAGTGAGCAAATCAATTTTCGCATCCGAGCAGAACTTGACCGCTCTGGCTAGGTCGGCCGGCCGGTATGCTCCTGTCTTCAAGAACACATATTTGGCGCCGGCTTTCCGCAGTTCTTCCACCCGTTTATGGAAACCTTCCTCGGTCACCATGC
Source organism: Bacillota bacterium (assembly GCA_013178045.1). Taxonomy (NCBI): domain Bacteria; kingdom Bacillati; phylum Bacillota; species Bacillota bacterium. The sequence goes on along the minus strand of JABLXP010000004.1, from coordinate 164,162 downwards.
CTATCCGCGAATGGCGTTCAAACTCATTAAACGCACCGGCATTGTAAGCAGCTTCCACGGTCGGATCATCCGGATCGGGCAGTACAATATAGCCACGGCTCTTCAGGAGGCGCGCCCGCTCAATTGTGTTCAGCTTAACTTCGCCCCCGATGTCTTTCGCTCCCTGGCCCCATTTAATTTCCACTGCCTCCACGCCAAGCTCAGATAGGGCGTATTCCTGCACCCCCAGCATGGTATCTTCAACGTTGGCCTGAACTGCAATGGTCCCGTAGCCGTTATACCAATCTCTATACGACTTGATTCTGAACTCTAGGTCAGGAGCTTTCACTACGCGACCATTCTTAAATTCCGCTTTCGGGTCCATCCCACAAACATTTTCTCCAACAACCATGGGAACACCCGAAAGAGCTGCACCAGCCGCCAGTTCGGCCCAGTTATTCAACGCGACATTGGTTGAACCTAACGCCCCAATAATAATTGGCAGTTTTAGTTTAATCTTGTCCGGGCCTGCCCCAATAGTTGTCTCCAGGTTAACCGCGGGGAAGAGGGCTTTATTGCTGTCGGCCTCAATCCCATACGCACCGACAACCGAGCCCATAATGTTGAAATGAGAGTAATCAACTGGATAGTCCTTTTGGGAAGCCGACGTGATTTTCCCAAACGGTTGTGGGTAAAGAACCTCCTTCGCCCGGACAGCCGACTTGCCAACCTCGCACAAACCGACGCATCCATCCAAGCAAGTAACACACATCCCACTGTAGGGACATACGTCATCGCCAAGTCTGGCCTTCGTCAAAGTTGCACCCGTAGCGTTAATCCCCTTACTGTAGGTCATTCCCATAACCCTCCTCGATGTTAATGTTAATTTTGAGTATGAGAAACTGAAACATTATGTCTATAGTGAATTATATAAGCTGAATTTCGTACAGTAAATAGATTTTGGGCAATTATACTGTATACTTCCTGTTTTTCGCTGATTTCTTTTCATTTACACAGTATACATTATTCATGTTCGTGATTGCTTTTCCAATTATAACTATAAAATTAATCTTCTTCGTCGAGGCCAAGTTCCACGGCTTCTCCGATAATTTTTTGGATATCCGCCAGCATTCTGGCCAGACGGAATTCAGCGGTCAGGTATTCCTTAATGATCGGATTATAGCTAAGCACTTCAAACATCCGCTCGAGTTGCTTTATTTGTTCCTCGGGCACCTCTTCGTTTAACATCTGCGCTTTCTGCACGGCGATCTGCCGCTGCTGAAAGTCTCGCAACATTTTTTTGGCATTCTTGTCAGCATCAACCTTGGCCTTGGCCGCCAAAAAGGATGTGTACTCATCACAACTTTTCAACGCCCGGGCCAGGGCATGCGCCTGATCATAAACCGACATACTGATCTCCTCCTTCACTCCCACTAACTAATCTCGAAGTTTAACGATTATTTCTACCTCAACTGGTGCCTGAAGGGGTAAGGTATTCACCCCAACGGCTGAACGGGCATGCTGACCTGCTCCCCCGAAAATCTGGGCCAATAACTCCGAAGCTCCATTAAGTACTTGCGGCTGCTGGGTAAAATCCGGGGCGCTGTTAACAAAGCCCGTAACTTTAACAATTCTTTCCACTGTCTCTAAACTGCCCGCCAGGCTTTTCACCACAGCCAGACAGTTCAGCGCGCAAATCCTGGCCGCCTGGTAGCCCTCTTCCACGCTAAGATTTTCCCCCAAGCGGCCGGAAAATTGGAGTTGCCCCTGAACCATCGGCAGTTGCCCGGAAGTATACACCAGGTTTCCAACTTTGACCCCGGGCACATAGGCAGCAACCGGCTGCGGGACTTTCGGGATTTCCAGGCCAAGCTCCTTGAGCTTTTCCTCATAAGACATGTAGACCCCCTCCTTTTGTTCTTAATCCAATATCATTAGAGCGAAACAAAATCAATTTGCCGTCGATGAAAAGTCGCGATCTGACGGTAACCAATCCGCCTGGCCAGTTCCCGTGCCCAGCCTATGTCGCGGCCTACCTGCTCAGGTTCGTGGGCATCAGAACTCAAGGTGATTGGAATATCATGTTCCCAGCACCTGGTCAGAATCTTTTCACTGGGATAAACCTCGGCTACTGGTCGATATCGGCCAGCCGTGTTGATTTCCACGACCAAACCGGCCTGTCTGATCATTTTCAGCACTGGTTCAATCATCTGCTCTGGTTGGCTTCGCTGCGGACGATAGCCAAAGATTTTAATCAGATCCAGGTGCCCGATCACATCAAAAAGCCGGCTCTGAACAAGCCTCGCGACCAGGTTAAAATAGACCTGATAAAGGTCGTCAATATCCCACCGCTGGTACTCTGCTACACAATCGGGATGGTCAAACATCCAATCACCAATATGATGGACCGAGCCGATCACATAGTCAAAAGGATGCTTCATTAGCCAACCCGCGATTTCCTTCTCTCTCTCAGGAAAATAGTCCACTTCCAGACCAATGCGAACAGCAACTTGCGGAAAATCTGCCTGGATTGAGGATAAATTTGTCCAATTGATCTTGTTTAAATACCAGTCATGTTCCGCAAAACCGATTTCTTTCAGGTTGACAGAGAGACCGGTCTGAATAAAAGCGGCTAAATCATCCCGCGAATGGTTATAAGTCCCGTGTCCCATTCCGTGTACATGGTAATCAACCAGCAAAATAGAGCCTCCTATCTTCCCATAATATTCCAGGCCACCTAGAACGAGCGATATCAATTTAAATTAAACCACCTACAGCATGAAATTGCAACTTGACCCGCATACCCTTAGAGAGATACGAGTTGAAATTCCTCTGCAGTTATAATACAATAGGATATAATTACCATCAAAAATAGCTGGGAGGGTATATTATGGCCACTATCGTTCCTATTGCCGCAGTGAGATACGCCCCCAACAAAATAGGAGACATGGCCTTAGTGGTTACACCACCATACGATGTCATCGACACACCAGCTCAAGCCCGCTACTACGCCCGTCACCCTTACAACATTATCCGTCTGGAGTTGGGACAAGTTCTTCCTCAGGACGATGAACGCAATAACCGCTATAGCCGAGCTGCCAACTATTTTGCCCGTTGGTTAGAGGAAGGTATCTTGAAACGAGAAGACAACCCAGCCTTCTACCTGTACCAACAGGAGTTTACTATTCGCAACGAAAGAAAGATTCGCACCGGTTTCCTCTGCGGTCTGAAGGTTGAAGAGTACAGCCAGGGTAATATCTTACCTCACGAAGAAACACTTTCCAAGCCGAAGGCAGACCGCTTGCAGCTACTGCGCGCATGTCGGGCTAATTTCAGCCCGATCTTTGGCCTGTATTCCGATCCTGATCGCCAAATTGAGCAATTGCTGTGGAAAGCTGCTGGGAATCGGCCGCCTGATGTGGAGTTTACTGATGAAAATAATGAAATCCACCGTCTCTGGGTGATCACTAATAAACAGACTATCAAGCAAGTGCAAAAATTGATGCAACAACGTCAAATTTTTATTGCTGATGGCCACCACCGCTACGAAACTTCGCTCAACTTCCGAGACGAAATGCATTCCCAGGGACTCAGGGGATACGATACCGTCTTAGCCACCCTGGTTAATCTTCACGATGATGGGCTGGTTATCCTCCCTACCCATCGCCTGGTGCGAAACCTGCGCCAGTTTAACCTGGCTGATTTCAAGCAAGCCTTAACGGCTTGGTTCGAGCTTGAGGTGTATCCAACGTCGCCAAATCGAGAGGCTGACCTGGCCAATTTCCTTCAACTAATGGCTGACAGGAGGCAGAACCGGCACGTCTTCGGTCTGTACACGGAAGAAAAACAGCTTTACCTCTTAACTCTGCGCCCCGACGTTGCTCTGGCTGAGGTGATGGACAAATCCCGGTCGACGGCCTTCCATCAGCTCGATGTGGCCATTCTGGACACCCTGGTCTTGGAACGGATCCTAGGCATTGGCAGTGAACAGCGTAAAAATCAGGATAATCTGACCTATACCCGAGATGCACTTGACGCCATCACCGCTGTAGACGAAGGCAGTCAGCAATTGGCCTTTTTCCTCAACCCAACCCGGGTAGAAGAGGTAACTGCGGTTGCTAAAGCCGGTGATAAAATGCCACAGAAATCCACCTTCTTTTATCCAAAATTGATCACAGGACTGGTGATTAACTATTTAGAATGAATAATTTCCAGCGGCGAGCCAAATGCTCGCCGCATTGTCTTTAACACAGAGATTTGGTTGTTTCACTAGTCTATTCTCTAATCCCAAACTGATCTGCCGTGTCATACATCGCCAGAATATGGGCCGGCGACATCTCCTCAGACAGGATGCCGGTGCAGTTTCCCAAGATGAATCCTCCACCCGGGGCACCTTGAGCAAGCGTACGTCGAGTGGCTTTCTGGACTTTGTCAAGCGGTACTCCCGGCAGCAGTAAATCACCGGACAGGTTACCCCAGAGGCACAATTTTCGGCCGAAAAGTTGCTTAAGTTTTACCAGTTCCATCCCGGCCGCCGGTTCCAATGAGTGCAGCCCGTCAAACCCCGCCGCCACGATGTCATCCATTATATCCATCAAGTCGCCATCCGCATGCAAGAACACCGGCACACCCATCGCCTTAATCTCCTCTACCAGACGGGTTAAAGAGGGAAAAACCAACTGACGAAGCGCAGCTGGCGAGATGAATGTTCCCCGCTGCCAAGCCAAGTCGTCAGCCACCACCACCCCGTGCGCTCCAGCCGCAACACACCGTTTAGCCAGTTCACTTTGCCACTGACACATTTCTCGCACCAGGGCAACTACTTCGACAGGATGAGTAACAGTCAGTTTGAGAAACTGTGTAAATTCAAACAAACTGGCAACCGCGCTGAACCCTCCCTCAACAACAGCAAAAAGGAAAAAGTCAGTTTGCTGCCGCCAGGTTCGGATCTCATCAAGGTCAATCAACGCCAGGTCGGGAGGGTGCCATTTCTTGATCTGATCGGTTTCTGTAATGGCTGGAACAAGTACCTGGGTCTGATTCTTCACCTTAACCACCTGGCGTCCCCAGCCATCCTGGTAAATAACCCGCCCCCTTTCATCAACCCGACCGGTATCCTGTCGAGGTAAAGCAGGGGTAAGACCAGTTAGATCGAACTTCAGGCGCTGCATGACCCGAACCCGGTCAACCAGAGCATCGCCGGTGGGCGTTAATCCCGCTGCCTCCAGAAGTAACGGGACTAAACCTGGTTCAATCCCCAGTTCACCCCGCGGTACCCGGTCTGGCTGTTGACCACGACAGGCACAGACTACCCTTTCTACCCGCTCCATGGCCCCTCCTTAAACACCGAAATTAAGGTAATTGATAAAAAATTCAGTAAAATCTGCCCGGTTAGCCAGTTCGATACGTTTCGCCTTCCTGGCGATCTGGTCGGCGATGACCCGGGCCTCGGATGATACAAGGGCTATTTCCGCCCCCAGCAGGGCAGCATTACCCACCAGGGTAACGCGATCGGCGAAACGGGGTGGAATCAACCCGATCCTGACCGTACTCGGTATATCGAGATATGTACCGAACGTACCTGTCAGTATAACTTCAGCGATTTCCGGCTCTGAGGTTTGGAGTTCCTTGAGCAGGGTCTCTACACCGGCCCGGATCGCTCCCTTTCCCAGCTGAAGTTCCCGAATATCCTGCTGGGTAATGGAAATTGCGCGGCCATGCGCCGACATTTCCGCTGGAACCAAGATAAACTCCCGTTCTCCCTCACTGACAGTCAAGCGCGATCTCACGCCAATCTCTGCTGGGACTTCATCAACTTCCAGGAGCCGGCCGGTTTTGTCGACCAAACCTACCCGGTACAGTTCGGCAACAGCTTGAATCAGCCCTGAGCCGCAGATTCCACAGGCCGGGCCTTCGCCGATGACGGCTATTTCAACTTCATCGTCGATTATTCTAACCTTCTCGATCGCTCCGGTCGCGGCCCGCATCCCGTGGGTGATTCGCCCACCCTCGAAAGCCGGGCCGGCTGCCGTCGAGCACACCCAGAGGCCGGCCGTCGACCCCAGCATAATTTCCCCATTGGTGCCGATATCCAGGATGAGTTTCACCTGAGCACTGTCAACAAGACCGGTCGCCAGCAAGACGGCGACCGCATCCCCACCGACAAAACCACCTATGTTAGGGAGAAAATGCAGGTTGGTCCCTGGGGTTAAATTAAACCCGAGTTCTTCTGCACACGCCCAGACCGAATGGCTGACCAGCGGACGGTAGGGAGCCTGACTCAGGCTGACCGGATCGAGCCCCAGCATCAAGTGATGCATGACCGTGTTACCTACAACCACCCCTTCCTTGATTGCGGAGATATCTAACCCGACCATTTTGATCAACCGGCCAATGATTACATTAGCTGCCGCCACCGCTTCCCGCTGCAGTTGTCGACGTTCTGCCTCCCCTTGCATGGCAAAAGCAAGGCGAGACAGGACATCTGCCCCATGAATGACCTGGGGATTGAGCTCGGCAGCCAGCGCCATTCGTCGGCCGGTATGCAACTCTACCAGCGAGCCAGCAATCGTGGTTGTTCCCAAGTCCAGAGCCACGCCATACCCCTGACCTTGACCAGCAACCGATAGCTCACCGATTCGCTCATCCATCACATCAATTTTCCGACACACCTCACGGGTCACTACCGGCAAACTTACCTCCAGGGGCTGGTTAACCAGGACCTGACAGGCCAGCCGCATTCCGTCCATGATCTCTGCCGCGGAAAGAATTTCCCTTTCGTTAGCAGTTACCTCAAGCCGAGGACTAATCCGTACCCGGCACTTACCACAGGTTCCCAGCCCGCCACACGGAGTTTCCAACCGCCAGCCGGCCAGGGCAAAAGCTTCTCTTAACGGGCGGCCGGGTTCAATCCACACGATCCGTTCTCCGGGTTGAAGTTTTATCTCGATCTTCTGTTCACCGCTCATCTACTACCCACCCGGCTTTAAGAATTTGCTAGCGATAAAATCGGCGAGTCCTACGGGGTCATCAAGGGAAAAACAGGGGATCCCCAAATTCAATGGAACGTCGCTCGCTACGGCCAACAGCTCACGCGGAGAACAGACCAGTTCTGATTGGACAGCCGAACGAAAAACCTCGATTTTGGGTTGCGGTCCCTGTTTATACCCCTCCACAATGATTAAATCAACATCGGTCACCAGAGCCGCCACCTCAGCCAGGGACATTTCCCTGGACAGTTTCTTAATCATGGCCACTTTGGTTGGCGAAGCCAAAACAACGGTATCGGCTCCCGCCCGAGCATGGCGCCAGGTATCCTTCCCCTCGCGATCAATTTCAAAATCTCCGTGATGGTGCTTGAGTGTGGCCAGACGATATCCTCGGGCTTTTAACTCCCGGATTACTTTTTCGATCAGCGTAGTTTTCCCTGCGTTCGATTGCCCAACAAATCCGACCAGCGGTATCATCGTTCAATCACCCCCGGTTGTCATTCTAATGTTATGCGGTAGCCGTGGGTATAGACATTGAGACGTCGACCGCGCGCAAAGCCCACCACCGTAACCCCAACCTCATCAGCCACCTTTAGAGCCAGGTCGGTGGGAGCAGAACGCGACACGAGGATCGGAATGCCTTGCTTGGCCACTTTAATTAAGATCTCCGAAGAAATCCGGCCACTGGTAACGAGAAATTTATCTTCCAGCACCACCTGTTCCCGGAAGCAGTGACCGATGATCTTATCAACCGCGTTGTGCCGGCCAATATCCTCCCGGTAAAGCAACATCTCCTTCCCCGAACACAAAGCAGCACTGTGCACGCCGCCGGTTTCCCGGTACAACTCAGAACACAACTGGAGCTGTCTGATCAGGTCCAGGAGCACTCTGGCAGACACCTGGAGTGAACTTTTAACCGGCGTGCACATCTGGGCATCCATCACATGATAGAAAGTCGTCCCTTTACCACATCCAGTCGTGAGGTAGCGCTTCATAAACGTCTTTTCGGCGACCAGTGCCGGTCGAGAGGTGTTGACCCAGACCTGGCCCGTCTGATAATCGGCTTTGACCGAGACAAGGGAAGCCAGGTCTTTAAGCAAACCCTCCGAACTTAAAAAACCGACCCCCAAATCCTCAAGATATTCAGGGGTACACAGTAAAGTAACCAGTTCCTGTTCATTAAAAAAAATCGTCACGGGAAATTCCCTGACCACCTGGTCCAAAAATCGTTCTGTCACCAATTTGTCGTCAGAACCCTGGACTATCCGGTTCACCAGGTGTTGAGTGATTCTCTGCTCCACACGAGTCCCTTCTTTCACTTGGACTTAGTATAGTTATTTCCACATAATGATATAAAAACCTGCACCATCACATATTTCTGCGGAAAATGGTAACACTACTTTTGGAACAAAAAAGCTTTGTAAGGAGGCGAAATCTTTTGGCAAAAACAGTAGCCAGCACATTTGCATCTCGTGATCAGGCGGAACGAGCCGTAAACGAACTACGGCAGAAAGGGTTCGACCGTGAAATTTCCATTGTTGCCAAAGACGAAAAAGGTGATCTCAAAAAAGACATCGGCGCTCCAACCATGCGGGGCGACACAGTAACCGACGGGGCCACGACCGGTGGAGTACTGGGTGGTCTGGCCGGTCTGGCCGTCGGAGCTGGAGCTCTAGCGATTCCGGGGCTGGGCCCAATCGTCGCCGCGGGTCCAATCGCGGGGTTGCTTTCCGGGGCGGCAACGGGCGGTATCGCGGGTAGTCTGGTTGACTGGGGCATTCCCGAAGCTGAGGGCCGGCGGTACGAAGAAGATATCAAAGCCGGCAACATCCTGGTGGCCGTGCGGACTGATGACACAAAAGCCAACGAGGCTTCGGAAACACTGAAAAAGTACGGCGCCAATATCGTCAAAATCCATTAACCAATACAAGAAAACAAGCCCTGTCGAAAACACGACGGGGCTTGTTGTTAACAAATTTGTTATTCAGCACTCAATCCGTACAGCAAAATGTCATGCAACGAATCCACCAGTCGATCAAAGACAACCTGGTCGCTGAATTCATCGGGAAACCACAGAGCACTGAGCGTACCGGCCAGAATGAAACCAGCTGCTTCAGGATTGACCGCCCGAAATTCTCCCCGCTTGATCCCTTCCTCGATCATTGCTTTCAGTTGAGCGATTTTTTGCCGCCGCATGGAGATCATCCAGTTCTTCAGGTCCTGGCTGATCCAGCTGTGGTCACCAAACGCCACTTTAGCCAGGTCTTTATGTTTCTGAGTAAATTCCAGGTGCAGTTGGATTAAACGGACAATCTTACGCCGGATGGTCTCTTCCGCCGCCAGGTCTTTCTGCATTCGTTCCCCGTAGAGGAGGACACACTCCCTGAACATTTCCTCAAACAACTCTTGTTTACTGGAAAAATACTCGTAAATCGTCCCCTTGCCGATTCCAGCCGCGACGGCTACGTCTTCAACCTTAGTCTGGTGAAATCCATACTGGGAAAATACAGTTATGGCTGCCTCCAGGATCAGACGTCGTTTGTCTTTTTCCTCCCGACTTTCCGCCATCATCTTCCCCCCCAGGCCCCTTCCATTCAACTACATTCCACTACTTGCAGACGATGCGCTGCTACCAGTCGATAAGTCAAAGAGGTTGTATTTGAACTTGGCTTTGGCCAGGTTATAGTCATAAATGGCCTGCAGGGCTTTGTCTTCCGCTTGACTCAAGGCCAGGGAAGCATTGATGGTTTCCAGACTGGTCGCCAGACCGACCTGGTAACGAAGATTGGTCAGACGAGCACTTTCCTTCGCCTGCTCGACGGCTTTCTGGTACATTTCGACCATGTCTTTAGCCGCCTGGAGGGTATTGTAAGCCTGGTAGATCTGGAGAGTGGCGTCCTTCACCGCTTGATTGTATTTAATTTCTGCCTTATCCACCTCTATCTTCACCAGTTGGTACGTATAAACGTTTGGTGCCCAGTACTTACCGGCACAAGCAAGTTTCAGTTTGGCTGAACTCAGGTTTTCCCTGGCTTGAATTACGGATAGTTGATTGTCCACCTGCTCGGCTAAAACCCGGTCCAGGTCAACCTCAATCGGTTCGTAGCTGAACTGGCTGCTCAGGTTAAACGGCTTCTTCAGGTCAGTCCCCAGGGTCTTGTTGAACGTCATCTCAACATAGTCTTTCTGATTCCGCGCCGCGGTCAGCTCGGCTTTCGCTTGAGCTACCTGCACCTCAGCAGACAGGACATCATTTCTCGCCACTGTGCCAACCTGGTAATTCAGCCGGGCCTGCCGTAGTTGTTCCTCCGCCCGCTTAAGGGCCGCCTCTTTAATTTCTACTGCTCGGCGTGCCTTTAAAACATCGTAATACGCTTTTTCTGCGCTCAGCCGAATGGAATTAAGCTTGATTTCGTAAACCTTGCCGGCGATCCTCAGCGCAGATTCACAAATTTTCGGGTTAACCTCTTTAACCAACGCTTTTTCATATGAACCAGGGTTCTCATCAATTTTTCTTGCCGCATCTATTGCCGAGTCCAGATCGACGCTGGCCTTGTCGCGGTCCAATTTGGCCTGTATAACTTCAGGGTTGTTCGCCAAGGCCAGATCAATACTCTGTTCAAGCGATAGAGTAACAACTTCCGGCTGCGGTAGGGCTGGTTGGCCCCCCTCACCTGGCTGCCCTGGTTCCTGGTCTGGTCCGGTGATAGCTTGGTTACTCTGCTCTGGCGCTGCCGTGGCCGGTATCGATTCCTGCTCGGCCGCTGACATCCCCACGGTGAAGCCCAGCAACAATATCCCCAACAGTATGGAAACCCCGATTTTTTTCATTGGCTTTATCCTCCTTGTTGTTATTAATTTGTTTTTATTGAGCTACCGACGGCATCCCAGTTAACCGTCGTTTGAGCCGGTTCTTAATCCGCAGGCCAAGATCATCAAAAATAGTGTACACGACTGGTACCAGGACCAGCGTAATCGCCGTCGACACTGTTAAACCGCCGATGACCACCGTCGCCATGGGGGCCTGACTCTCCCCGCCTTCGCCAAAACCAAAGGCCAGGGGCAGCATCGCCAGGATGGTGGTCAGGGCCGTCATTAGAATCGGCCTGAGCCGAACCGGCCCTGCCTCCAGGATTGCCTGGTTCCGCTCCACGCCCCGCTGACGGACGGTATTGATGTAGTCAACCAGCACGATGGCGTTGCTGACGACGATCCCCGCCAGCATGATCACACCAATGAAGGCTGGAACGCTAAACGCCCGCCCGGTCAGGAGCAAACCAAGCACAATCCCAATCACCGCCGTCGGCATCGAGAACATGATCACAAACGGATGAACAAGTGATTCATACTGGATCGCCATCACCATGTAGACCAGGATAATCGCCAGCAATAAAGCTAAAGTAAGACTGCTAAAGGACTCCCGCATCTCTTTATTCTCACCACTATATTCTACGCTGTAGCCAGGTGGGAGATTGAGTTGATCCACCCGGGCCCGAATATCCTTCATAATGCTGTTTAAGTCACGGCCGCTGATGTAACCGGTAACGTTCACCACCCGGACCTGGCTTTCCCGGTTGATGACATTCGGGCCGGTCGCCAGGTCTAATCTGGCCAGTTCTGATAGGGGTACCGACATCCCCATTGGGGAGGCAACCGTCAGATCGCGTAGGTTCTGCAGACTCTGTCTGGCATTATCGGCCAATCTAACCCTGATGTCAATCTCATCGCCGCCGCTTCGGTAACGGGTGGCCACCTGCCCCTCAATCGCTGTCTGAACAGTGTTGGCTACTTGTGCCGCGGTGATCCCATACAACGAAGCCTTCTGGCGATTGACAATCACTTGAACCTCGGGCTGCCCTTCGCTCAGACTGGTCTTAATCTCGCGGGTACCCTCAACCTGCCGGGCGATTGCGGCGATCTGCTCCGCCAGATCCTTCAAAACATCCAGGTCATCACCTTTTATGGCAATATTGATCGGGGTACTGCTCGGCATCCCGGCCGTTTTCGGGTCAACCGCCGAGACCTTGATTTCCGCACCTGGAATCAGCGCGACTTTCTGACGAATATCGTCCGCGACAGCAATATCAGTTCTTTTTCGCTCACTTTTCTTGGTTAGCATTACCTGTAGACGAGCTATATCAGGCTGAGAAGCGCCTGTGGAAATCATCTGACTTCCGTCGGGACCAACGCTGACAAAGACAGTTTTCACTTCTGGTACTGACTTCAGGATGCCCTCGATCTGTTCGGCTACTTTATTCGTCTCTGCTAAAACTGTCCCTTTGGGCATCTGAACCTCAATGGATATTTCGCCGCTATCCATTGCCGGGAGAAATTCGGCACCAATGAACGGCGTCAAGGCCACGCTAACCACCAGGAGCACCACAGTAATTACAATCACCCGCCGGCGGTGTTCCAAGGCCCAGGCTAGCCACACCCGATACCGTTGGTTTAACTGCTCCAGTTTATCTCCCCACCAAATGTTCGCCTTTTGTAAAAATCCTCTCGCTTCACCGGGCGGAATCGTTTCAATGGTTAGCGACTTAGAAGCCAACATTGGGACGATCGTCAAGGCTACAATCAATGATGAAAAGATAGCAAACGAGACAGTCATCGCCAGTTGTTTAAAGAGAATGGCCGAAAATCCTTCCACAAAAACAATGGGAAAAAATACAGCGATGGTCGTGAAGGTCGAGGCCATAACCGCGTTGCCCACCTCGGCACTGCCCAGCCTGGCCGCCTCATACAAACTGTATCCCTGCTGACGGTGGCGGTAAATGTTTTCTAAAACCACAATGGCATCATCCACCATCCGCCCAATACCCAAAGCCAAACCACCCATGGACAACAGATTCAGTGTCAACCCGGCGAAATACATCAGAATAAATGTTGAAATTATCGACAGCGGGATCGCCAGGGCAACGATAAAGGTACTCCGCAAGTTGCGCAGGAATAGGTAAAGTACAACCACTGCTAAAATGGCACCCACCACGGCATGACGTTCCACAGTACTGATCGACTGTTTAATATAATCAGACTGGTCAAAAACAAAGTTGATCTGAATATTCTGATTCGGATGCTCCCGTTTAATCTGGTCAATCTCCCTTTTAACCGCCTCGACCACCTTAACGGTATTGGCGTCGGACTGTTTCAAGATGTGCAAACCGATACTCGGCTGGCCGTTCATGCGTGTCAACTGCGTCACATCTTTGTAGCCGTCCACCACGGTAGCTATGTCTCGTAGGAAAACCTGCCCGCCTTGTGGTAGAGAAATAACCAAGTTTTTAATCTCGTCAATACTCTGAAACTGGCCCAGGCTGCGAACGAACAACTGCTTTTTGGCATCTGTCACCTCACCACTGGAAAGGTTAAAGTTGTCAGAACGCAGAATCGCAGCCACTTGACTGATCGATAGCCCGTAGCTCTGCAGCTTAATTGGGTCAACCAGTACTTTTATTTCCCGCGTCAAACCACCAGTGATCGCCACCTGGGCCACCCCGTCAATCCTCTCCAGGCGGCTCTTGAAATCATCTTCCACGAGTCGCTGCAGTTCCGCCAGATCCCGGCCGCCGGATATCCCCATCTGCAGCACTGGCATCATGGAGGGGTCCATTTTGATGACCATCGGGGTCTCAATCTCATCTGGGAGGTATTTCTTAATCAAGTCAACCTTTTCCCGCATCTGTAAGGTGGCAAAATCCATGTTCGTTCCCCAGTTAAACTCCACAATGACCACCGAGGCGCCTGGGCGCGTGATGGATCTAATTTGTTTGACATTGTTGATCGTTCCCAGGATTTCTTCAATCGGCTGGGTCACCTGGTCTTCAATCTCCAGGGGTCCTGCCCCACCGTAGGTCGTGATTACTCCAGCTACTGGTAGTTTAATGTCAGGATACAAATCAACCGACAACCGGCTGAGGGAAATCGCTCCCAAAAGGACAACAATTGAGACCAGCATTAATATTGTTACCGGTCGGTTGACAGCTAACTCGGAGAGTTTCATGAATTTGCCCCCTCAGTGACAACCTGGACTGGCATTTGATTCTGCAGCGAGTTCTGGCCGGTCACCACGACCTCTTCTCCAACGTTCAGACCACTGATAATCTCTACGGTTCCGTTGCTGGTAAGGCCGACTTTAACCTCCCGCTCAATCGCTTTGCCCTCTTGAACAACGAAGACAATCGTCCGGTCAGCTCGTTTAAGCACCGCCTCTTTCGGGATGACAATTACATTTTCCCGTTTTTCCGTGCTCAATTCTACTTCGGCAAACATCCCCGGTTTGAGCAACTGTTCAGGGTTAGGAATCTCAACTTTTACCGGGAAGGCTTTGGTCACCGGATCCGCAGCTGGAGCAATGGAGGTCACTTTTCCCGTAAAAGGATTAGTCGATACCGCTGGCACCTTCACCTTAATTTCCTGACCAGCCTTTAGCTTGTTGATATCACTTTCGGCTACATTGACCTCAACCGAGACTTTGCTGATGTCAACGATGTTGACCACCGGCATGCTCGGCGATGCCATCTCGCCCACTTCCACACGAACGCTGGAGATCAGACCGGCCTGAGGGGCTTCAATAATGGTGTTGCGGTACTGGGTACTCATTAAATCCAAAGTCGCCGCCGCCTGCTGAACCTGGGCGCTGGTCGCTTCAGCATTCCCGCGGGCTGCGTCTAACTGGCTCTGGGAAACCGCACCATCCCGGAAAAGTTCTTCCATGCGTCTCAGGTTCTGCTGCGCAACTTGAGCGTTGGCTTGACACATATTAAGTGTTGCTTGCGCCTGTCTGACCTGGGCTGCAAGCTCAGCTCCGTCCAGTTTAACCAGCACCTGCCCTTTCTTTACCACATCGCCTACCTTAACCGGGACTTCTGCCACCTTCCCGCTGGCTTTCGGCACCACACTGATATCCACCGCAGCTGCGATCTTGCCGCTGTAATTGGATGCCGAAATGATGTCACCGGTACTCACCTTGACCACTTTAACTGGAGTTGTTTTGGAAGCCATCGTGCTTTTGCTACTGCTTTTACCACAACCGGCAACAACCACCAATGCTCCCAACAGAACCAAAATAATTCCTAAATTGGTAATCCTCCTCACACCCGTCCCTCCACAAATTAATCTCAAACCGACCGGCCAGTCGGTCACCTAACTTCATTATCGAGTGGTTATATTAAAGTGTCAATCAGTTTTTTATAAAATCTTGAAAGAAAATCCGCTGGCAGCCTTCAGTCACGTTATGGCTGCAAAATACGCCGGCCAGGCACTGTGGTCCGGGTTCTGAAACAGGAACCCGATCTGACGGGTAAGCTGGCTGGTTTTGGTCTTAGCTACGTCCAGGTTATTGACCATCACTCTGCCGGCGGTTGGTTTTAGCAGACCGTTAAAGTGCTTTAAGAAAGTGGTCTTTCCTGCACCGTTTTGCCCGATGATGGCAACAAACTCACCATCCTTAATGGTGAAATTGAGTCCTTTTAAGATTTCGCTGCCGTTGTTATAACGATAACTCAAGTTTTGCACCTGTCAAATAGAAGGTTTGCTCGAAAATATCATCATCGAAGAAGTTTTCCAGGAGATTACGGAAGCTGGATACGGTTCGGTCAAGTGTCCGTTCTAAATGTTTTTGCCTCCCGATCCCATTCAGTGAAATCCGCTCAAAACCGATTCAGACTGGAAAAGGGGAGACAACCACCACGGTTGCCTCCTCGTTGTTAAGTCATCTCACAGATATCCCTTCTCTTTAAGTATTGAACGTGCCACCTCTTCGTCACCATCCGCCACCATAATCACTGGACCGGTACAGCCCATCCCTAAAGAAGCGAAGATCCCTGACTTCCAAACCTCGCGCACCGCATCCTCAATCGCCAGTACGTCGATCCCCCTAATTTCTCTGGTCGCCGGGACCTTCATCGGCGGTGGAGCAATATTTTCATTCTTTGTCTCTGGCGTTGAAAACCTTCCCAGGATTCCCGTCAGGCCGCATTGATTGGCTTTGGTATACTCTTCACGGACCTGGGAAACCAGATCCCCGCTCACCATCTGCCCGACATAACCAATCGCGTTGGCAATCACCGAAGCACCGGAGGCCCGGGAAACGATCCCTATATAACTGGTGAAATCTTCTCCCACGCCGGGGCCGTATCCAAAACCAGTTGTCTCGTACGTACCTCCGGTGGTCATTGCGCTCAGGAGTTTCACCAGCAGGTTACCGCTCAGGGTATCACAGACTAGCACATCGGGCGTACCTACCAGAACGTCATTCCCCCGCATCAGAGGACCTCCATCCTGGCGACAGGAAGTTGCCCATTCAAACTCGTAGCCTCTCGCTTTCAAATCGCTTAAAGCTCTCTGCACCTGAACTGCGCCGTCGACGTTTAAAAGTCCCACACTGGGTTTGGTTATACCTAACGTCTTCGCCACGGCCAATCCGGCAACGGCATTCTTAATCATGGCCGCTACCCGGTGGCTGGCCATCATACCGGTAGTTGTTGCCACCAACATCTCCCGCCCTGTCCCAGGTGCAATCAGACGCCCGACGGTGGCCGTACCCATGGGGAAGTCATAATGCATGGTTACGGCCGCGTCAACTTCACCGTCAACTAACAGATTAACCATCTTCTCATGAGCTTCCTTTTCGCTGTCGGCCTCGACTAGAGGAAGCCTCGTGGATGTGGCCGGCCCTACAAGGATAACACGAACAAAGGGAAAACGTTTCTCCGCCAGCTCTGCCCCTCTCAGTACCTCGGTGGGACCGTGTTCACTGCCAATTGTTGTCACACATACCGACACCTTACGAAAGTGCCCTTCCATTAGATCGGCTAGTTCCTTCAGGGTTTCGGCAACCAGATGACGGACGGGTTGGTTTGCCATCCTCTTCACCTCCCTGGTCGATCGCTTTCACTTAACAACTCGGCCACCTGCCGAAAAGCAGAGGCAACCATTGCCTTTAACTCCGCTCTTGAGGTGCTGGATTCCCCTGACCCGGTACGGCCATCATTACGCTGAAGGATAAAAGACACGCCGTCAAAGAGATTGGTCATTCGGCCTAAAAACAAACTTCCCTTGGCGATGAACATCGCTTTTTCAATCTTGCCAGCGATTATATCTTCACGGGCATGCCCGAGGTATGGAATCCCCGATGGAATATGACCCTGCGTCGGAGCATACCCTGGGACACCGCGCTCCTCAACAAACTGCTGAATGTCGTTACGCTCGATCTCACCCTTCAGGACAGCCAGCGCCGCGATCATACGGTAATTAGCCCGGGGTACATCTCCCGCTCCAGCCGGTTCAGTTATTTCAGGATTCTGCATCTCCGCTGCATACCTGTCGATATCCATAATCTTAAGCTGGCCCCGCTCTAAAGGTTCGGTGACAATTGACTGCATAACTAATTGTGGCGAAGCACCGGAGCCAATCCGATGACATCCGATCAGGTCTGTTCTGAGCAGAGGATTCCGGCCATCATCTGGACAAATGAGTAGGGCAAAACCGCCTATCACGTCCTCGAGGATTGGCACACCTTTGGCAACATGGTCACGCCCATTCATACCCAGTTTGGCCACACTACCTCCCGCGACGACCATCACCGACTTAAATACCCCGGCCTGCACCAGTGCCGCGGCCTGAATGATGGCGTGGTTGGGAGCAGCACAAAATCCACGCGTATCCGAGCCCGTCGCGGCCTGACAACCGCACATCTCTCCGATTGCTTTAGCAAAGTTTCCCCCGCCCCGCTGATTCATATCACCGCAGGCTTCCTCCGAACACTCAATAATGTATTCTATTTCTATTTCCGGTTTTTCGGATAATAAATATTTACCGGCCATCACCGCCGAGGCCTTTGTCGCTAAATTCTCCACCATCACGTGGGCGGCCAGGTTATGGTCCCAGTCATGGGCCTGTTTTACACAGCCTATCAGCCGTTCATCAATACTCAACGGAATTGCCGTTCCTCGTCCAACCAGTTCTTCAATATGGTGCTGGGAAACACCTGCCCCTAAACGCTCCAGTTCTTGGGTGCTAAATAGAGGGTGGTTTTCCAGGGCCCGCCTTACTCTATCGGTAAAACCGTTTTCTAAAATCACCAGGTCAAATGTATCTACCATTTTCATTACCCCCAAAAACTCGTCCTCCGGCATAATTTCACCGAAACGGCCGAAACGCTGAGCGTTTGGAAGCAAATGTTTGTACCACGGTTGGGGAAGTGCCTTTAAATCTTCAGGCTTGATGTTCCCAATAAAGGCTTGATTTGGTGCATACCCAACCACTTCCTCATAAGTGCGTAAGCTGTTCATTAAACTGCCCAGATAACTCCCCTGGGGATTTTTTACCCGCTCCAACATCTGGGTTGACCCACATTCAGTCAATAGACAAGGAGTGTGCGCCAGGAAATAACTTACTTTGGACACAACCGGGTAAGACATAAAGCACCTCCATGTTGATCGGGCAACTGGAGAAAAGGTTTAGGCCGAAGCCTAAACCCCAAACTCCTCCCGAATCTTCTTCATCTCGCTCTTAATTCTATCGACGTCCAGAACCATTTCCATCATCGCAATTTGGGTTTCGTAAACTGCCGGATCAATCTCGTTCTTAACTTCATCTTCCACAATGTGATAGACCTTGAGTCCCAACTGGACTCCCGCCAGTGGACCGGCAAAGGTCGGGTCACCGTTAATTACGGTTTCTGCAGTAAGTCCGGCCGCCTCGGCTTCTGCACTGCCAAGGATAACGATAATGTCGTCAGCACCGTACTTTTCAACAGACGATTTTACCCGCGCCTGATTTTCCAGGTCCATGGCTCCCGCTGCAGTTCAAACGAAGCACTCGGTAGCTGAAAACAGGATTTCTCCACCTGCCGATCTTACACACTCCTCAATCGCGGGACCTGGAATACCGTCCCGGTCACCCAGCACAATAATTTTCTTTCCCTTAATCATTACCCTTTTCACCTCTTTCATCAAGTTGATTTGCACGTTTTCAACAGCTAGCGTAAAAACAACCGTTCAGGGTCGCACACCGTCCGGAGAATATGAAGTTCCTCCTCGCTGGGAGGTGTAGCTTCAATAGCCCTGGTTAAGTCAACCTCAAAACCCAGCTCGCTTTGAATGACCTCTGGCGTAAAGCCTGGATAATAACTGTGCAAGTACATTTTCTTGGTCTCTTCATCAAACCGGAAACTAGCTTTATTAGTGATTACGATTGATGGGCCGCCTCCGGGCAGGCCGAGTCGCTCGCGTCCGCCTGGCCCATCCAAATATCCGGGTGTGGTTACGTAGTCAACCTTCTCGACAAACTTACGTTTGCCTAACTCCATAAAAATCATGGTTCGGCCAACGAATGTTCCCACGTCACATGCTCCCCCGCTACCACAAAACCGCACGGTTGGACTCCTGTAATCTCCCAGCGAGGTGGAGTTTAGATTTCCGTAGATGTCAATCTGGGCTGCACCAAGAATTCCAAGAACGTTTTTGCCGGTGATTTGGTTTTGCATCGTAGCGAACGATTCCGCTAAACCGGCCAGGCGCGCCGCTTTGTTCATAATTCTTGGGTCCGCGACACTCAACGGAGTTTGGTCAAATTGGACATCGATTGCCCCAGTCTCAAAGAAGATTATAACGTCGGGTGCAGTAATATTCTTGGCAGCCATTGCCGCGAGCATAGAAATTCCTGTACCGCAAAAGACAATGTCGGTATTTTTAATCTCCCTAGCTGCTATAATCGTCATCATCTCTTGCAGGCTGTACTCGGCCACACTACTCACCTCCTTTTTAAACTCCGATTGTATCCGTACTCCTGGTCTGCCCGAAGGCGCTCAACTTTATCTAAGCCCACTAATTCCAGAAATTCTTGCCGATTCCTAACCCCAAAAACATACTTATCCAGGTAATCTTTCCACAGGTTTTCATCCCTGGCAACCTTGGGGTAAAAGTCAAGTAAAAACCAGGGATCATAATCGTAGTAGCCGTACACAGCAGTAGGATAAGCTCCCCATGGAACTTCAACCACAGCGCTTACTTGAAAACTAACAATTTGATTTCGTTCGGGCTCCCGGCGGAGCTCATCGGTATCAACAATTTCCTCACAGGTTACAATCACATGTTTTGATGCTTTGGCCTGTTCAACATCAGAGTAAATCAGGCCCATGAGCCGGACATTTCCAAAGGCATCCGCTTTTTGGGCATGGATAATGGTGACATCCGGCTGGAGCGCTGGTACCAGTACTACCTGATCAACTTTGTCCGTCCGGTTGAACGGGTTATCCATAACGATAAGTTTCTTCAACGGTAGCCGCGGATCTTGCAGCCGATATTCTTCGTCAAACCCCCATTGGTTGATGATATCTGTTCCAAGCGAGGAATATGATAGAAGGAAAGGAACCCCCATGGCACCGGCCATAAATCTTAAGGTCATCTGGTAATTAGAATAGTCCTCAACTTTAAGGCTTCCATTTTCGATACTTTTTCGAAACCGGAAGCAAGTCGGTGCAAATCGACCGTTTCCACCATAGGCGATCTCAATCCGTTCAACGCAGCCACCACCGATCAGTTCATCAACTGCCTGGCCATTTGAGCAGGCCACAACATGAAGGTTCTTGATCCCCTTTCGAATAATCTCGTGGACTGCGGCCATCGGGCACTGGGTAGCAGAAAACCCACCGAACGAAATCAGGTCTCCGTCATGGACAAATCGGTCAACGGCTTCAGACAAAGTCATTACTTTACTTGAAGCACACATGGCTTCACCCCTTCCCATCTCTACCGTTTCCCAGCTACGTTCTCCCTAAATGGTTGCTGATACCCCTCGGTTTGGCCTTTGAGGATATACTCTGCGGCCAGCCCAGCCGCATCAACAACAATCCGCATACAATTACGGAAGCGATTTTTATCCTGCCACTCGGGATAATCGCGATTAATCTCCTTGCAATCAAGCATTCCCACGATTTGGCGAAATTCGTGAGGGATTTGATTAAAGAAACGGTATAGACCCGGGTTACCGTACAAACGGTCAACCCGTTGGGCAAAATCACCTTCCAACGGGTTGCGTCTCCCGTGCGCTCCACCCACTGCCATGATCGCTCCCACCAGGGCACCACAGTTATTCCCACTCAAACCCATTCCGCCACCAAACCCGGTAGCCAGGCATACCATTTCCGGTGCAACGTCGATCATCCCAGCATCGATGATGGCCTTAAATACTGACTCCGCGCAATTCAAACCATCTTTAAAGTTCTGCCGCGCATTATCTCTGGCCTTTTGAATCAACTCTTGTTCGTTCATATCGGAAACCCCCTCTAAAGCCTGAAATACATAACCTTAAATAGTCTCAAAAGTACCCTCATGGCCATCCTCCTGGAGCAGCTGAATTGCCTTCTGCACATAACGGCGACGCATGGCCTTCTCGGCCTGTGGCTCCAAATGGGGATCACCTAGTGGACTGGTAATTGAAAAGCCGCGGATCAACCTTGATACCCCAACCATCATAGCCACGTCTACAACAGAAGTAATATGAACAGTCGGGATGCCCAATCGTTCAATTTCCTTCGCGATCGTTGCCCCGCAACGAGTACTTGTGCCTCATGTTGAGGTAAGAATCACCGCGTCAACCCCACTGTTATACAATTCCTTGGCGATCCCTTTGCCCATATTTCGGGCGCTTTGAACGGTGGTGGTATTGCCTGATGTGGAATAAAAGACCGGCAGCAGGCTGCCAAATACTCCTTCCGCTTCCATTTCTTTGAGGACATCCAGCGGAAGTAGGCGGTTGAGGTTCTCGCGGATCTCGGTTGGGTGATAACCCGAATGGGCTACCTGAAACTGACCACCAAAAATTTCTTCAAGATTATAAGCCGCGAATACCGTGTTCTGGCTTACCTTGAAGTTGTCAGGATTTCCTCTGGGCACCACCCCGCCGTCAGAGACCAAGGCAATTTTGGCCGTTTTGATGTCTTTGACCGGGGGAGCCGGCGGTATCTGCTCAAACTGGGGAATAGGGAGTTCCGTCTCAAATGGCTGGTTCCTAATTTTGGCCAGCAACATCTCAATACCCCTTACGGCCCCGCTTTTTTCCACATATTCATTTTTGACGACCCCCCTGGGTAAATACCCTTCGTACGCGGCACTACCAATGGGCTCCCGTCGCAATAATTTGCGGGCCAGATTAACCATTGTGCTCATGGCTTCCTTCATGTGGCTGGCGTTTATGCCGGTCTTAACTACATACACATTCTTTCGGTATAATTCGGCTCCCGGGTTTTCTGGAAACATGCCGGTAACAGCCGGGATGCCTAGTCGACCCTGAACCGCGCTCGCGATCGCCCCACAGGCAATGCCATACCGGCCCGCATTAAAGGCCGGCCCAGCAATCAACACGTCCGGCTTCAGTTCCGTGATGAGCTTCAGTCCCTCGTTAACAGCTTTCTCCACGTTCTCGGCAAAGTAGTTGTCACCACAGATCACCGTAGCTACTACTTCACCCTCATCGCCAAAAAGTGATTTTAAGAGCACAGCCGGCCCAACCGGGCCTTCTTTAACCAGAAAACCCATCCCGGCCTTTTCCTCTCCGCCCTCCTGGCCAAAAAATTGATTTACATAACACACAATCCGCCATTTCTGATTTACCAAAGTTATCACCCCTTTCTGTCTGGTTCCGATTAATACTCAACGGCTTTGGCGCATGAAGCACCCAACTGGTTCAAACTGCCGCAGATGAATCTCTGCTCCACTTCGAGCTTTTGACCAGCGGTCTGCTTGCGGCTATCACTAAAAACTGGCGTTTCGGCCGTCCCACCCAAGATCCGATCCAGGGCTGGGAATTCCACCCGTTCAAAAATTACCCCCGTGTTTACGATGGCGTTCAGAGCGGGGTCATTAAACAAAACCTCCGAATCTAAAGAAGCCTGGGTGTTCAAGATTTGAATTAAAAGTGAAGTCTTGACGCCCAGCTTTTCACACTCCGACGCTGTAGCCCCTAGGTCAACATTAGGTGCTCCACCAAGGGCTTTGGTCATGATCACGCCGTCTGCCTTCAAGGTGTCATGGACCAGGTTGGCCGCCATCATTGCGGCCAAGGCGCGACGTACCGGCTCCATACTACAGACTCCAACCACCACGCCAACAAAGTTCAGGTCTTTGCCGTGTCGACGGAAAAGTTCCGTGATCACCGGATGGTTTTGAATGGAATAGGACTCCATCATGCGTATGGTATACCCACTTAAAACCGCCCCATCCAGAATCTCGTTGGGATTAACGACCAAAGGGAGAGTGGTAGCAATAGGATATCCATAAAAAATTGGGTCGGGAATTCCTTTTGGATCGTGCTGCGGGCTGTAGACTTGATAATAGTAGGCAACTCTCGGCAAATCAGGGCTAATATTTTCCGTGGTATCTGTGTCAAATACCTCTACTTCATCGGCGTGCTCGGTAATGCTAGCCTGAGCCAGGTATACGGCAGCCTTTAGCCCAGCCAATTTAACCGAGCGAGCGTATTCCAGATCGGGTAGATCCCCGTTAGGGATTGGGTCGATAACCACGTTCAACGTCTTGCCATACCGGCCAAGTTCGGCTGCTGGACCGGCCATATCGATCAGGGATTTCGAGTGGATCCAGTGGGGATGACGATCACAGAAAACAACCGCCACCCCCTTCAATGCTCGCGTCACCCCTCGACCTGCAGAGACAGTCCTTCCCAATACACCAGGAAAATCAACACCACCAGCAATCTTACACCTCGGTTCCACCACGTCTACCACATTGACGATCCGCGTGCAATCACCCGGTTTGGCTAATTCGACGTGAACGCTCTTAAAATTCTCGTCCTTAGCCAAAATACTCGTTAATTCTTCCTTATTGATATGTAAAACATTGTTCTTCACAATAGTCTTGTCACCAAATCTAACGTCAGTTATCTTGACAGACTCAAACCGTAGTTTCACGCATTGCCGCCCACCTTTCTTCACGAGCTTGAGATCGCAAATTGTCGAGACCTAATGTTTTTAAACCTTAAGTTTGTCACCAAATCATTTTTTAACTCCTGGTCTATCCTCATCACCGCCTCTCAGTTTTGAATGACTTTTCTCAACGATGCTTCAATTTTTCCAATGTTAAGATCATTTCCGATAAGACGTTCGACTTCTTTTCCTTCCTTGAAAAAAAGAAACGTTGGCAAGCTCATCACTTTTAGGCCGATGCAAAAGCGGCGATTCTTTGAAGTATCAAATTTAACTATCTTAACCTGCCCAGCATACCTTTGGGCCAATTCCTCCACCAGCGGCATCAGACCTAGACACGGGCCGCATTGCGGTCCCCAGAAATCAACAACTACCGGCAAGGGGGAATTAATAACTTCGCTTTCAAAAGTTTCACTGTTAACTTCGATCGTCTTCCCCTCGTATTTTGTCATCCCGTCCAACCACCTTTCTCGACTTTACATCTTTGTCCTAACCTGTTAAAGTTATATCCCAGTTCATCTCACCTCCAGCAATTCATGATTATAGGTCCCAGAAATACCAGCCGATAAAAACAGTAAAAGTTAGTTTATGATGTGAATTTAAAAAATAAGCCACTACCCAATTTGCCTTTATTGTTACATAGATAGACAAGGTCTTTTTTTCAGGCAATATACAGATAGTAGCTCAAACAAATATATTCTTCAGTGTGCAGTTGTCAGAACTCAAGATAAATTGGCATTATATCGTTCTCGGTGAAACATATCCTAGTTTACTGGAAATTTCTCGGGCTGCCTCTTTCACCAAAACAATGTATTGGTTAACCTCATCCGCTGTCCGATTACTCGGCGCAGTGATGGAAATAGACGCAATCACTTTACCAGTGGCATCTCGGATTGGGGCGCTGGCACCCAATGCATTAGAATAACGTTCTTCAAAACTTGTTGCATACCCTTGCTCCCGGGTCTTAGCTAGATCATTTTTCAGTGCTTCAATATCTGTAATTGTCCCCGGCGCTACTTTTTCCAGCTTAACATTTGTCAAATAATCATCCAGTTCTTGTGGTTCCAGGAAAGCCAAAATAGCCTTCCCCGACGCCCCCACATAAAGCGGTGATTTATGCCCTGTATAAGCAACAACTCGTACGTCTTTCTTGCCATGCAAACAATCAATACAAAGACGTTCATTGCCATTTCTGATGTTCAAGTACACCGTCTCGCCGCAGGCATTCCAGAGCTTTTCTAAGTATGGTCCCGCTACTTTCTTAAGATCAAATCTTTCGGTAACCGTCATGCCAAGTTGAAGCAGTTTAAGCCCCAAGTCATATTTTTTAGTTTTTTCGTTATAGTCAACAAAGCCTTGCTTAGTCAGAGTATTCAAAATTCTGAGCAGGGTAGCCTTAGACAAACTAAGCTTCCGGCTCAATTCAGAAAGCCCCTGCACGTCTTCCTGCAAAGCCTCTAAAACTGCCAGAGCCCGTTCAACTGCTCGAACCTCCACCTTAAGTCACATCCCTGGTTCATTTTATGAACCATCGGTTCATATTTATTTCTAGCTTAAAAATATCATAGACAAGATATTTTTTCAAGCGATACTTTACAGGGTTCCATTTTCCACTCCCCCCCTGATGGCTTGTTTCAACTGCCGCACCAGCCTGGCCACCTCAGCCAACATCTTCGCCGGGTCAGCGGAATACTGCTCTACCACCCTGACGATGGCGCTACCGACAATCACCGCGTCCCCCAGGCGGGCCAGCCGGGCCGCCTGCGCGGGATTAGAAATCCCGAAGCCGATTGCCAGCGGCTGGGTACAGCAACTTCTCACCCGCTTAATGAAATCTTCAATATCGGCTGGGACATGATCCCGCACCCCCGTGACGCCGGTCAGGGAAACACAGTAGATAAACCCCGGCGCGGTCTGACCAACCCTGGCCAGCCGTTCACCCGTACTGGTTGGCGCCACCAATGGAATCAGGTCCAACCCGCGTCGGTGAACCTCTTGCCTCAATTCCTGACTTTCTTCCGGGGGTAAATCCGGGACAATTACGCCATCGACCCCCACGTCGGCCGCTTCGGCAGCAAATTTAGCCAACCCGTACTGCAGAACCGGGTTGTAATAAGTCATCAAAACCAGGGGAATCTCGGTTTGCGTCCTGAGCTGGCGGACCAAACCCAGGATGCGCTCCAGACTGGTTCCTCCCCGGAGGGCCCGTTCCGAAGCCCGCTGGATGATCGGTCCGTCAGCCATGGGGTCAGAAAAAGGCACGCCCAGCTCAATCAGATCCGCCCCGGCCTGTTCCATGGCCAGCACCAGGTTGGCCGTGGCGGCCAGGTCCGGATCGCCCGCCGTAATAAATGTAATCAAGCCTTTCTCTCCGGTCTGCCGTAACTGGCTAAACCGGGCGGTGATCCGATTCGTACGCTGATTCTTCAGGTTCACGCTACTTCACCCCCAATACCCTGGCCACCGTGGGGACATCCTTGTCGCCTCGCCCCGAAAGGTTGACCACCATGATTTGATCGCGGCTCAGGCCTGGGGCCAGCTTGATCGCCTGCGCTACAGCGTGCGCGCTTTCCAGGGCGGGAATAATCCCTTCGGTCCGCGCCAGGAGTTGAAACGCCTCCAGGGCTTCCTCATCCGTAATTGCGGTATAATTCGCCCGACCCGTCTCCTTCAGGTAGCTGTGTTCCGGTCCCACCCCGGGGTAGTCCAGACCCGCAGAAATTGAGTGAGCTGGCTGCACCTGACCATGCTCATCTTGAAGCAAATAACTCAGCGTCCCGTGGAGCACCCCCGGCCGGCCGGCGGTCAGGGTGGCAGCATGCTCGCCCGTCGCCAGGCCGCGCCCGGCGGCTTCAACCCCGATCAGTTCCACCGGGTCAGCCAGGAAGGGGTAAAAGAGTCCCATGGCGTTACTCCCGCCGCCAACACAGGCGACCAGATAATCCGGCAGCCGCCCTTCCGCGGCCAGAATCTGGACCTTGGTTTCCTCCCCGATGACCGCCTGGAAATCCCGCACCATCATCGGGTAGGGATGGGGACCGCCCACTGAACCCAGCAAATAATGGGTATGCTGGACATTGGTCACCCAGTCGCGGATGGCTTCGTTCATCGCGTCTTTTAAGGTCCGGCTCCCACTGCTCACCGGCACGACCTCGGCCCCCAGCAGCCTCATCCGGCAGACATTTAACTCCTGACGCCGGATGTCTTCTTCGCCTATAAAGACGGTACAATTCAGCTCGAACATCGCGGCCGCGGTCGCGGTGGCCACGCCGTGCTGGCCGGCCCCGGTTTCAGCGATCACGCGGTTTTTGCCCATCCGTCTGGCCAGGAGCACCTGCCCCATGGTGTTATTGATCTTGTGGGCGCCGGTGTGGTTAAGGTCCTCGCGTTTGAGATAAATTCTGGCCCCTCCCAGCTGGCGGGTCAACCGCTCGGCAAAGTAGAGCGGGCTGGGCCGCCCAATATACTCTCTCAGATAATAGCGAAACTCCTCTTGAAACGCCGGGTCATTCCTGGCCTCCTCATAAGCCCGGGTTAATTCCTCCAAGGCGGGCATGAGGGTTTCCGTCACAAACCGTCCGCCAAAAATCCCAAAGTGTCCATTACCGTCTGGTAAGCTCATCATTGACCCTCCTTACTTCAGCCATCAAAGACATGATCTTTTGCGGATCCTTCCTGCCCCCGGTCTCGACCCCGCTGCTCACATCAATGGCAAAGGGTTCTACGACACGGAGGGCCTGCACCACATTCTCCCTCTTGATTCCACCCGCCAAGATAATTGGGCCATGCCGCTTCGCCTCCCGCGCCAGTTCCCAATTGAAGCTGGTCCCGGTGCCCCCCATCTTCCCCGGGACAAAGGCATCCAGCAGATAGGCCGCCACCCGGTATTTGGGGAGTTCCTTGAGAAAAGAGCGGTCCTTGACCCGAAAGGCCTTGATCACAGGCTGCCGCCAACCCTGGCAATCTTCTGGCGTCTCCTCGCCATGAAACTGCAGGACATCGAGGTGACAGTAATCAGCGATCTCGGCGACCGTTTCTTGACCGGCGTTAACAAACACCCCAACTTTACTGATCAGTGGCGGCAGCTCCCGAACGATTCGACGAACAATCACCGGGGTGACTTGCCGGGGGCTGGCGGCGAAAACAAAGCCCAGGGCGTGGGCGCCGGCGTCAACCGCCGCCAGCGCTTCTTCGATGGTCGAGATTCCACAGATCTTGACTCTAACCACGGGACTGCCCTCCTATCAACCGCTTCACCGCCTGCCCAATGTCCGCGGCCTGCATCAAGGTTTCGCCGACCAGCACCGCGTGCACGCCGCTGGCCGCCAGCCAGCCGATCTCCGCAGCAGTCCGGATCCCACTTTCACTAACCACCACTTTGCCGGCCGGTACAGACGGCGCCAGGGAAAAAGTGGTGGCCAAATCAGTTTGGAAATCATCCAGGTTGCGGTTATTGATCCCGATTATTTCCGCACCGGTCGCTAATACGCGGGTGAGTTCAGCGGCGGTGTGGACTTCGACCAGGACGGCCAGACCCAATTCCCCCGCCAACCCCAGACATTCCTCAAGCTGGCTTTGTTCTAAGATGGCCGCGATCAACAGGATGGCATCGGCCCCCAGAACGCGCGATTCATAGACCTGGTAAGGAACAATAATGAAATCCTTGCGCAGGAGGGGAAGAGGGGTAACTGCTTTAACCTGCTGAAGGTACTTGGGATGGCCGAGAAAAAATTTTTCCTCGGTTAAAACCGAAATTGCTTTGGCGCCGGCCAGGTCGTAAGTCCGGGCAATTTCCCGTGGACAAAAATCGGCGCGGATTACCCCGCGCGATGGCGAAGCCTTCTTGATCTCAGCGATTAGATTTACCTGCGGCCCATCTCTTTGAATTGCTTGATAAAAATCCCTGGTCGGTGGAGCATCGGCCGCCCGTTTTTTCAACTCCTTAACCGGGAAGCATGTCTGCAGCCGAGCAACTTCCTCTCGTTTGTGCGCCACGATGCGTTCGAGAAACATCAGTCACACCTCCGCGTAAAAGCGATCATTCCCTCCAGCTTGGCCAGGGCGGCGCCAGAATCAATCACTTCCGCCGCCAGCTGCACACCGTCGCGCAGGTGATCAACTTTTCCTCCCACCAGCAGCGCCGCCGCCGCATTCAGCAAAACCACATTCCGGCATGGTCCCGGCCGACCGCTCAAGACCTCGCGCGTAATCCGGGCATTCTCTTCCGCCGAACCGCCGACAATATCTTTCAGTTCGCCCCGGGACAGGCCAAGATCGGTCGGGTCCAGGTAATACGTCCTGATTTCACCATTGTTCAATTCACTTACCCTGGTCCGGCCGGTATGGGTGATTTCATCCAGTCCGTCCTCACCGTGCACCACCATGGCCCGTTCTACCCCCAAACGACGTAAAACGCGGGCCATGATCCCGGTCAGACTGGCGTCGTAGACCCCCAGCACCTGCACCTGCGCCCCGGCGGGATTGGTCAGCGGTCCCAACAAATTGAACACCGTGCGGATGCCGATCTCGCGTCGGGGAGCGACCGCGTGTTTCATCGCCTCATGAAAAGTCGGTGCAAAGAGAAACCCGATCCCAATTTCCTCCAAACAGCGCTCCACCTGTTCAGGCAAAATCGTCACTTTCACCCCCAGGGCTTCCAGAACATCTGCGCTGCCGCACCGGCTGGAAACAGAGCGATTCCCATGCTTGGCTACCGGCAGGCCTGCCCCGGCCACCACAAAGGCTGCGGTGGTGGAAATGTTAAAGGTAAACCGCTGGTCGCCACCGGTCCCACAGGTGTCAATTAGCCGCTGATGACGCGGGGCAATCTTCCTCACCCTGGCCCGCATCGCCCGGGCAAAACCCGTGATTTCCTCGACGGTTTCCCCTTTTAACCGCAGGGCCGTAATCAGGGCCGCGATCTGCGCTGGCGTCGCTTCGCCATCCATGATCAGACTCATTGTTTCTTCGGCTTCTTCCTCGCTGAGGTGATAGTAGTTGATCACCTTATCAATGGCCTTTTTTAATTCCATTTTGCTTCCTCCTTTCCGCACATTTTAAGGAAGTTGGCCAGCAGCATCCGGCCGGCTTCCGTAAGGATCGACTCGGGGTGGAACTGGACCCCCTCCACCAGGTACTGCCGGTGCCGCAGCCCCATGATCTCACCCGCCGGCGTCTGGGCGGTAATTTCTAGACAAGCTGGCAACGATTCGCGGCTGACGACCAGAGAATGGTAGCGGGTGGCAATGAAGGGATTGGGCAGTCCCGCATAGATGCCTCGACCGTCATGCCAGATTTCCGAGGTTTTCCCGTGCATGAGCCGGTCGGCCGGTACTACCTGGCCCCCAAAAGCCTGACCAATGGCCTGGTGTCCCAGACAAACGCCTAGGATGGGGATTTGCCCCGCAAAAGCCTGAACCACCGCCAGCGAGATCCCCGCTTCGGCTGGCGTCCGCGGGCCGGGCGAGAGCACGATGGCTTGCGGCGCCAGTTTTTGAATCTCCGTCAGAGAAATCTGGTCGTTGCGGTAAACCCGAATTTCCTGCCCCAGTTCCCCCAGGTACTGGACCAGGTTAAAGGTAAAAGAATCATAGTTATCGATCATGAGGATCAAAGAACCTCGTCCCCTTCAGCCAGATTTAGCGCCTTGAGCAGAGCTTTGGCCTTGTTCAGTGTTTCTTCATACTCTTTTTCCGGTTCAGAATCAGCCACAATCCCCGCCCCGGTCTGAACATAGGCCATCCCGTCCTTAACCACGATCGTTCTGATCGTAATACAGGAATCAAGATTACCGTTAAAACCGAGATAGCCAATCGCGCCCGCGTAAGGGCCCCGCCGGTTGGGCTCCAGTTCCTCAATGATCTCCATCGCCCGGATCTTCGGGGCCCCGGAAACCGTTCCCGCGGGAAAACAGGCCTTCAAGGCTGCGTAAGCATCACTATCGGGCGAAAGCTGGCCTTGCACCGTCGAGACCAGATGCATAACGTGAGAATAACGCTCGATTTCCATAAATCTGGTCACCTGCACTGAACCATACGCACAAACCCGTCCCAGATCGTTTCTCCCCAGATCAACCAGCATGATGTGTTCGGCCCGCTCTTTCGGGTCCGCCCGCAGTTCCTGCGCCAAAGCCTCGTCAACTGCCGGGTTCGGATCGCGCGGGCGCGTACCGGCGATGGGGTGAGTCTCCACCCGGCCATTTTCTACTCGCACCAGCATTTCTGGGGAAGACCCAATCAGTTGGAGTTCCCGAAAGTTCAGGTAATACATGTAGGGAGAAGGGTTAAGCGAGCGCAGCACCCGGTAGACCGCAAACGGATCCACCCGAATAACCTGTTGAAACCGCTGGGATAGGACCACCTGAAAAATGTCCCCGGCTCTGATATATTCCTGGGCGCGCTTGACCCGCTGAAGGAACTCTTCGCGGGTGATGTTCGCCATCACCGGCATGGAATTTGACGGACCAACCACACCGGGCTTCTGACCGCACAGTTTCCGCTCGCTATTCGACACCGTTCCGAGACGATGTTTAATCTCTTTGATGGTGGCCACAGCTTCAGCATAAGCGCCGGGCGGGTTGTTCCCGTGCGGGAGCAGGACAACTATCTTCAAACGATGCCTGACGTGGTCATAGATCAGGACGGTCCTGGTCAAGACAAAATAACAGTCCGGTAACCCCAGATCGTCCACGGCCAATACCGGCAGATGCTCCCACTGGCGAACCACATCGTAGCCGAAATAGCCCACAGCGCCCCCAAAAAAACGCGGTTGGTCCGGCAGCGGTCTGACCCGCAGACCAGTAACCAGTTCCCTTAACTTACCCAACGGCTCACCCGTTTCCACCCGTTTCCGTCCGGTCTCTTCAATTTCCAGCGTATTGCCTTTTGCTTTAAAGATCAGAAAAGGATCAAACCCAATAAACGAGTACCGGGCCAACTGCTCGCCCCCCGCAACACTTTCCAGCAGATAAGAGTAATCACCGGTAGCCACTTTCTGGTAAATTGAAATCGGGGTCTCCAGGTCAACGACCAACTCCTCCCACACCGGAATCACTCCGTAACGCGACGCCGCCTGCAGGTATTCCTCTTCGGCTGGAAAAATCATTTTCCCCACCCCTCCCTGTGAAAACAAAAAACCAGCACTCAAATGAGTACTGGTTCAAGGTCACGAAAAGACACACAATCCCCTATTACTCATCTCAGCTCGACTAATCTCATCTCAACTCTGCTCTGCTCATCGCATATGTGATTGTCGTACATCACTCAGCTCTTACACTCACTCCAGACCCCACCAACCGGGCCGGGAGCTATATCTATTATAGTCAATCGGTGATTCATCTGTCAATCACCAGGTTGTACATTTTGGCTCATTCACATCTCTTTTCTCGCAACCGCTTCAGCAATTCACTAAAATAGGCCGGCAGCGGAGCCGTAAATTCCAGATACTCCCCCGTTCGCGGGTGCTTAAACCCCAGAACTTCTGCGTGCAGGGCCTGCCCGCGGAGGCCAAAGTGGGCTTTACGCGGACCATAAACGGGATCCCCAACAACCGGGTGCCCCAGAAAAGCCATGTGCACCCGAATCTGATGGGTACGGCCAGTCTTTAATCTGGCCTCGATCAGAGTGTAGTCCTGAAAGCGTTCCAGCACCCGGTAGCCGGTGATCGCCTCCTTGCCTCCTTGGTTGACGACCGCCATCCTTTTACGGTCGTGCGGGTCGCGCCCGATGGGAGCTTCAATCTCGCCGGCTGGCTCTCGCATAACCCCGTGGACCAGAGCCACGTAACGCCGGGTGACTTCGTGAGCCTTGATTTGCTCGGCCAAATTCTGGTAGGCCTGATCGTTTTTGGCCACCACCAGCACTCCCGAGGTGTCTTTATCAAGCCGGTGCACGATCCCCGGCCGGAGCACCCCATTGATCCCAGATAAATCGCGACAGTGCGCCAGGAGGGCATTGACCAGCGTCCCGTGGTAGTTGCCGTGGGCCGGGTGGACCACCATCCCCTGGGGTTTGTTGACGACAATCACATCCGCGTCTTCATACAACACATCCAGGGGAATTGGTTCTGGGAGAACTTCCAGCTCGACCGGGGGTGGCAAAATAAACTCAACCTGATCACCGGCGCGCAGTTTGTAGTTAGCCTTCACGCTCTGGCCATTGACCGTGACCAACCCCTCCGCGATCAACTTCTGCACGTGGGTCCGGGATATTGATGAATGGCGCCGGGCCAGAAAAATATCTACTCTTGTCACCGCCTCCTCAGGCTCAACCAGATAAATGAATGGCTCGTCGGCGAAATCAGCTTCAGCCGCCGAAAAAACCGATTGTTTCGTCTCCATGTTCCTGGCACCCCTTCAGAGGGTCTCAACCTTATCACTGGGCAGGCGCAACAGTTCCAAGCACAGAATGGCCACCCCGACCACTATCGCCATGTCGGCAACATTAAAGACCGGCCAAACCCGCAGATCGAAAAAGTCAATCACGTGGCCGAAGCGAATTCGGTCAATGAGATTACCCATGGCACCCCCGAGCTGGATCGCCAGGCCATACTTCAGCCACCGGTTGTCACGGGCCATCCGTCGGTAAACCACAATGACCCCAATGATGACCACGATAGACACCAGGATAAAAAAGCCGGTCTGATTGGCCAGCAAGCCAAAGGCCGCTCCCGGGTTCTCCACATAAGTCAGGTGAAATACCCCCGGCCAGATGGGGATTGACTGGCCCGGCATCATCTCCGCCTGGACCAGGTATTTGGTCCCTTGATCCAGTCCCAGGATTAACAAGGCTGTTATAAAAAACATGCTCTTTCTCCCTTCAGTTAACTGCCCGTAGCGTAATCGTTCCGCTTCCGCAAGTCGATTAAATGCTGGTAAACCCGAACCAGTTCGAGGGTCATGTTGCGCGAAGAGAGCCGCTGCGCCTTCAGCCAGGCCTGTTCTTTCATCGCCGCTCGCCGTGCGTCATCCTGCAGCAGTTCGATAATCGCTGAACTAAAGGCAGTTAAAGATTGCTCGGTTAACAGTCCATCCAGACCGTGGCTGACCATATCGGCCACCCCGAAAGCATTAATCGCCACCACCGGCAGTCGCGCCGCCATCGCTTCCACTAAAACCAAACCCTGGGTCTCGGTCACCGAAGGAAAAACAAAAAGGTCGGCGCCGTGGTAGCAATTAACCAGCTCATTTCCCTGAAGAAATCCGGTAAATATAACCCGTTCACCCAGACCCAGTTCCCTGGCTAAATCTCGCATCGCCTGCTCTTCAGGTCCTCTCGCCACGATCAGTAACACACTGTCCGGGAAATGGTCAACAACCTGGCGGTAGGCGTATAACAGAAAATCGACGTTTTTTTCTTTTCCCAAACGCCCGACAAATAACAAAATTTTCGTCTTCGGGTTGAGGTGATACCGCTGACGGACCCAGACAGAATCTCCCGTCGCAAACTTATCAACGTTGATCCCCGTCGGCAATACCTTGATCGGCACTTTCACCCCGTACTGACGCAATAATTCTTTCACCTTTGAACTCGGAGTGATTACCAGGTCGCACTGATTGCAGAAGTGCCGGCTCCAATGAACCATCAGATCCCGTGTCAGCCTTTGTCCAAAGGGCACATAATGCACGTACTGGTCATACAAAGTGTGGTAGGTGAAGACCAACGGTATCCGATAGCGCCGGGCATAGCGAGCGCCAAGCCGACCTAACAAGAATGGTGAATGGACATGAATAATGTCCAGCTGCAACCGCTTGATGGTATAACCCAGGCGAGGAGAAATGGGAACCGCCAGACTGAAATCAGGGTTAGTTGGCGGCCGGACGGAAAGAAACCGGAAGATGTTCGGATTAGTCTCAACGTAGTTAGGATAACGAGGGGCAAAAATATAAACCGAATGGCCTAGACTGTTCAATTCCTGGGTGAAGGTTTCGATCGAGGTCACGACGCCGCTGACGTATGGCCGATAGCTGTCAGAAAACACACCAATGTTCACGCCAAATCCTCCCTCCCCCAATATTTATTCGTGCTCGGCTTATAGTTTTCCTTTTGACAAATAATCTTTAAATAAATCTTATGTGTTATTATCTCACTGAGTTTCCCTTTTCATTAACTTATACCGTTTGCGTACAATAATTCTTCTGTTGAGATAAAATGTTGTGAACAGATGAAAAAGCCCACCAGATGGTGGGCGAACTGGTCAATCGACCGCGCGATCCGTTCTTTCCAGGGGGATATCCTCGTCATCCAATCCCCGAAAATCCTTATATAACATTCCATCCTTACCCCTGACGTAGGGAATTTTCTCTACGTCTTCTACAGCGCCGACATCCTCTTCCTCCATCCCAATTGGTCCGTAGTAAGCCCCGGCCCTGGAAAACCAGGCGTGCTCGCTGTAACGCGCCACCTCCTGCCAGGCATCCTCTCCATCATACATACTCACCCCGGGCTCGCCTTCCAGATCATAGTTCCGCTGGCCAAACGGAAGTTCAACGACATCCTCTTCAACCGGTCGGACACTGCGGTCAGGCGGTTCTTCATTGGCTTTGCAGTTAAGGCAGAGGGAAGCTGTCGGCACCGCTTCCAACCGTTCTGACGGGATTGGCTGTCCACAGTGCTCACAAATCCCATACCGGCCCTCTTCAAGTCGCTTCAAAGCTTCGTCAACTTTCATGAGCTGGATTTTCGCGTTTTCTCGCAAGGCCAGGTCTTTACCCCGCTCGAACATTTCACTTCCCAAATCGGCGGGATGGTTATCATAACTTGATAGTTCATCAACCGAATTTCCCATCGGCTCCGCCAATCCGCCGTCATCGAAATGCCGGATCCGCTCCACCAGTTCAGCTCGTTCAGCCAGCAATTTTTGCCGAATTGCTGTTAAGTCCTGTTCAGGCATTCTGAGGCCCCCTTACCGCATGATTTCTGTTTGCACAATCTTAATAATCTCCGCAATAAAACCACCGAGCACCGGCAGATTCCAGACCAACAACCGCTCTAAAATAATTAAGACCACGGCCCCCAGTATGGTAAAGCCAACGGCCGTCCCCAGTCCACGGGCCAGGCCGGCCATGAAGTTTATGTACAGGAGCCGCCATGGACGGTTGAGAAGTTCCACGTACTCCGCTAGCTTCATTTTCTCAATGGCCACTGCCAGTTCATTAATTTTCTGGTTGAGCTTGACGATTATTCTGGTTTCAGAATCATCGGTCACGATGGTGTTACCTCCCCCGCTCGGTATTAATTTACCCAGAAGGAGATGATTTATTTGGTGCCGACACAAAAAAATGACCTCTGGGGTAGATTATGAGGAATTCACGATAATTCATTTTTGCATCCTCCATGTCAATCAAAAAAGAGGTGATTTCCATTCACCCCTTATCTTTTTTGTCCCGATTCATAAATGGTTATTTCTAATTCGTCAAAGCCTGGATTGGCGCGGGTATCCGGCCGCCGCGGCTGATGAATTTGGCCGGGCTGAACGCATTCACCGCCATCACCGGGGCACGTCCCAGCAGTCCCCCGAACTCCACGTAGTCCCCCACCTGCTTTCCGGGTGCGGGGATCAGGCGCACCGCCGTGGTTTTTTTGTTGATCATCCCAATAGCGGCTTCATCGGCAATGATCGCCGCGATCGTCTCGGCCGGCGTATCACCGGGAACGGCGATCATGTCCAGACCCACTGAACATACACAGGTCATCGCTTCCAGCTTCTCAATCGTCAGGGCGCCGGCTTCAACCGCGCTGATCATCCCTGCGTCTTCACTGACCGGGATAAATGCCCCGCTTAATCCACCGACATAGGAAGAAGCCATGGCCCCGCCCTTCTTCACCGCGTCGTTTAAAAGGGCCAGGGCCGCTGTCGTGCCAGGTGCGCCACACTTGTCCAGGCCCATCGCCTCCAGAATGTCGGCCACGCTGTCACCAATCGCCGGCGTAGGAGCCAGGGACAGGTCGACGATTCCAAACGGAACCCCCAAACGCTTGGAAGCTTGCCGACCAATCAGTTCACCCATCCGCGTCACCTTAAAGGCGGTATGCTTGATCACCGTCGCCAGCGTGCCAAAATCACTGTTCGGATTCTTCCGCACCGCGTTGAGGACTACGCCAGGACCACTGACCCCAACGTTCAAGGTGCACTCTGGCTCGCCAACCCCGTGGAACGCCCCCGCCATAAAGGGGTTGTCCTCTGGCACGTTACAAAAGACCACCAGTTTAGCACAGCCAATCCCGTCCTGCTCAGTGGTCAGCCTCGCCGTTTCCTTGATCACTCGCCCCATCATGGCCACCGCGTCCATGTTAATCCCGGCCTTGGTGGTGGCGACATTCACCGATGAGCAGACGCGCTCGGTTGAGGACAAAGCCACAGGGATGCTCTCGATTAACTTGATGTCTCCCGTGGTGAAACCTTTATGCACCAGGGCGGAATAACCGCCGATGAAGTTCACTCCCACCGCGGCTGCCGCCTGGTCGAGGGTACGGGCGATCTCAACGTAATCTTCGGTTTCACAACCTTCAGCAACCAGTGAAATGGGCGTAACGGAAATCCGCTTATTAATGATCGGGATGCCGTAATCCCGTTCCAGCTCTTCTCCTACCGGGACTAAACGGGCAGCCAGGCGGGTGACCTTATCGTAAATTTTTTGCTTCAGTTTGGATAGACTCGCGTCAACACAATCGCGCAAGCTGATCCCCATGGTGATAGTGCGAATGTCTAGATTCTCCATCTCTACCATGCGGATGGTTTCTAATATCTCTTCGGGGCTGATCATTCGCGGCACAGCTCATACCCTCCTTCCTAGATGCGGTGCATGAAGCGAAAAACGTCTTCGTGTTGAGCTGTGATCCGCACACCTAGTTCCTCACCTTTAGCGGTCAGTCTTTCCTTTAAGGTACTCAGGTCAACCGTGCACCTGGCCATATCAACGATCATAATCATGACAAAGAATTCCTGGAGAATAGTCTGACTGATGTCCAAGATATTGGCATTGGCTTCGGCCAGTACATTGGCCACACCAGCAATGATCCCCACCCGGTCGCAACCCAGGACAGTGACGATAATGCGGCTGCTGCTTTCTCCGGTCATCTTTTCTACTCCTTTAACTCAATTTCATTCATTACCGATACACAACGCTGACACAACGTCGAGTGCTTGGGGTCCTGGCCCACCGTTTCACTATAAATCCAGCACCGCTCACACTTTATCCCTGGTGCCTCGGTCACCCAAATCCGGAGACTGGGTAGATCGGCCGGTATGTAACCCTCGCCGGTCTGTCCATCTCCCCGGGTAATGTCAACCTTCGACACAATAAAAATCGTCGCCAGATCGTCACGTTGTTCGTCCAGGAACTGATAAAGGCCAGGGTCGTCAGTAGCCAATGTTACAGCGGCATTCAGTGAATGCCCGATCACCTTGTTCTGACGGGCAAGTTCGAGGGCCTTGGCCACCGCTTCCCGCAGCTCGATGATCCGCTCCCACTTCTGCTCCAGCGCCTCGTCGATCAGACTTTCATTCATCACCGGCCATCCGGCCAGTTGTACACTGATCGGCTTACCCGCTTCCTCGGGGAGATACTTCCAGATTTCCTCCATGGTGTACGCCAGGATCGGGGTAAGCATTCTGACCAAAGCCTGGATTACGTCATACATCACGGTTTGAGCCGACCGTCGCACAGCTGAACTTGGGGCGGAGGTGTACAAGCGGTCCTTAATAATATCGAGATAAAATGCGCTCATATCAACAGCACAAAAATTATGCACACTGTGGTAGACCAAATGAAACTCGTAGTTTTCGTAAGCTTCAGTTACCCGCTTGATCAGCTTGTGCAACTTCAACAGGGCCCAGCGGTCAAGCTCGGGCATCTGGTCAAACGCGACCCGGTCGGTATTCGGGTTAAAGTCGTAAAGATTGCCCAGAATGTACCGGCAGGTGTTACGAATCTTACGGTAGGCTTCAGCGACCTGTTTTAAGATATTCGGGGAAGCCGCCACATCGTTACGGTAGTCAGCCGAGGATACCCAGAGGCGAAGGATATCCGCCCCCATCTGTTTGATTACATCCAGGGGATCAGTGACATTGCCCAATGATTTGGACATCTTACGCCCCTGTTCATCCACCAGGAAGCCATGGGTCAAGACGGCTTTATAAGGAGCCTGGCCCCGGACGGCGACCGCGGTTGATAGGGATGAGTTAAACCAACCTCGGTGCTGATCGCTGCCCTCCAGGTAAAGATCCGCCGGCCAGGTGAGTTCAGGGCGCTGCTCTAAAACCGCCATATGGCTCGACCCTGAATCAAACCAGACGTCCATGATGTCCGACTCCTTGCGGAACTTGGTCCCGCCACAAGCTGGACACGCCAATCCTGGCGGCACCAGTTCATCCGCTGGTCGAATAAACCAGACATCAGAACCGTGTTCGCGGAATAACTCCTGAATATGTTTGATGGTTTCATCGTTAATGATGGCTTCGTTGCACTCGGTACAGTAGAAGATGGGAATCGGCACCCCCCAGGTGCGTTGCCGGGAAATACACCAGTCACCCCGTTCGGCGACCATATTGTAAATCCGGTCGCGTCCCCAGGCCGGAATCCATTTGACTTGATCAATGGCCGCCAACGCCTGTTGTCGGAAACCATCGATTGAGGCAAACCACTGTTCTGTTGCCCGATAGATGATCGGGTTTTTACAGCGCCAGCAATGGGGGTACTGGTGAGAAATAACATCCAGCTTGAGCAACGCACCGCGGCGCTCTAATTCCTTGGTAATGGCTTTGTTCGCTTCGGTGTAATGCATTCCGGCAAATTGACCGCCTTCAGCGGTGAAACGCCCTTTATCATCAAGGGGCTGGATAACCCGCAAACCGTAGACCCGACCAACAGCAAAGTCTTCTTCACCGTGTCCAGGTGCAGTGTGGACACAGCCGGTCCCCTGATCCAGGGTAACATGGTCACCCATCACCACCACTGATTCCCGGTCAAAGAAAGGATGTTGGCAGACTGCTCGTTCCAGGGCGGCACCTTTGAAGGTCTTGACCACCCGATGGTCGCCGAAATGGCAAGCTTCAACCACGGCTGGCACTAACTCCCTGGCCAGCACGTAGAATTCGTCTTTCACCTGGAGCAAAACATAATCATAATCAGGGTGCAGCGCAATCCCGGTATTGGCCGGCAGCGTCCACGGGGTGGTAGTCCAGATTATGGCATAAGCCCGTTCTTCAGGGAAAACCCCATTAGCGTCTTTAAACGCAAACTTGACGTAGATTGATGGTGACTTTTTGTCTGCGTACTCAACCTCGGCTTCAGCCAAAGCTGTTTCGCAATCGGCACACCAGTAGACGGGTTTTAATCCTTTATAAATATAGCCTTTTTTCGCCATCTCACCAAAAACGCCGATCTGCTCTGCCTCAAACTCCGGCTGTAGTGTTAGATAGGGTTTCTCCCAATCACCGCGAATGCCCAGCCGCTTGAACTCCTCCCGCTGAATATCCACGTATTTAAGGGCATATTCGCGGCAGCGTTTGCGAAAATCCCCGATCGATGTTGCGTGTCGATTAAGCCCCAGGGCCTTAATCGCCTGCTGTTCAATGGGCAAGCCATGCGTGTCCCAGCCTGGGACATATGGGGCATCAAAACCCACCAGCGAACGGTATTTCACCACCATGTCCTTAAGCACTTTGTTCAGGGTGTGTCCCAGGTGAATGTGCCCATTGGCATATGGCGGCCCGTCGTGGAGGATAAACTTCGGTTTACCCGCACTGGCCGCCTGAACCTGCTTATAAATATCAATTTCTTCCCAGAACTTGAGGATTTCTGGTTCCCGTTGGGGAAGATTCCCCCGCATTGGAAACTCGGTTTGGGGAAGATTCAAGGTTTTATTGTATTCCACACTTTGCCACCTCTTTTTCGGTTTTTCCACAGCAAAAACCTCTCGCTCACTATACGGGAGGAGAGGTTACTTTCTCTGAATTTCCCTCATTATATCCGAAAAACCCACGAGATGTCAAGAATTGGGACATTCTAGTCCCCGCCAGGGTTAAAATAATTCGAGCTTATAGGTCGGACCTACCACCGATGCTATTAAATGTGTCCGGCCTAAAACAGGCCTTTATCAATATCGTCAATAACGCTATCCAGGCAATGACCAATGGTGGCACGCTGATAATCAGGAGTGAATTATCACCAATAAATAAATGACGAGATCGTGCTCTATTTCTCCGATACTGGTCCCGGCATTCCCCCGGAACAAATCAATCGGATTATTGAGCTTATCGAAATACCCATCCGCTCCATCATTGATGTTCTACCGGTCACAAAAGCACCGTCGAAAACTGCCGGTGACCAGTCGTTTCTTACCTGTCGAGCTGTATCCCCGTAAATTTAGATTAAACCTTAAGTTTATGGACGTACTCTGCTGTTACCCCTTTGATTTCTATCGTTTTATGGCGAGAAGTCTGCCCATTAACAATCTTCACCGCCGACTTCGGTACCGCAAACAACTCAGCCAAAAATTGGACGCAAGCAGCATTGGCCTCTCCGTCCACGGGCGGAGCGGTCAGGCGAATTTTCAGCATCCCATCAAGCCAGCCGGCTAACTCGTTCTTTGCCGCGCGGGGTTGAATCTTGACTTTGATTTGCACCCCGCCAGGGACAGTTCTTACTTCGCTGATCACTTGTCATACCACCTGCCAATAAACCTAGACGACTTTATCTTCCTCCTGGGCAGCCGCCAGTTCCAGCCGCACGCTCTCCGGTTGGGCGTCCACCAATTCCAACTGCGCTTTGAGAAAAGAGCGCAACTGGGTTTTATACACCTGAAGTTGCCGCTGCAATGCCTCATACTCCTGTAATAACTTCTCCATCTTTTTCCCGGCCTGAGCCACCATTTCTTCCGCTTTCGCCCGCGCTTCCCGAAGAATCAGGTCGGCTTCTTTTTCCGCGTTCCTTTTGAGATCATCCGATGATTTCTGGGCTAACACCAGAGTATTTTGCAGCGTCTCCTCCAGTTGGCGGTATTGTTGCAACTGATTATCCTTCTGCTGAAGTTGTTCCTTTAGATCCAGGTTTTCGCGGTAGAGCCGTTCGTAATCACGCCCCACCTTCTCTAAAAAAGCATCAACCTCGTCCTCATTGTATCCCCGCAGTGATTTGCGAAACTCCTGATTCAAGATGTCCACCGGCGTTAGCATCGCCCAAATCATACCTCCTTGATTCTTATTGAGGTTATACGCAAACTATTTATTATAGGCTCCCGCCATACAGCCTTGAGGATGAATCTCCTGGAGCTCCGTCCAAACACTTAATGGCAAACGGTATCCGTCAGCCTCTTGCGCCAGCCGGTCCAGGTTATGCCGGTAAATTCTGGTCAATCGCCCCACCGTTTCCGCATCGTAATACTGCCCCTCGATCCGGACAGAGGCCAGACCAAACTGGCTCCACTCAGGCAAGTAGGGGAGCAAACACAGGTCAAACGGCATTAATAAATGGTTACGGCAATACTGATCAGCAACAATCCGGTAATCCTGACCGCAGTCATCGCGCAGGAAATACTCCATATCCTGACAGGGACGCGGGCAGGGATCTTGTTTCGTCGACCCCGCGAGCAGGGCACCTGGCAGGCAGTAATCCATGACCATCCCCGCTATCTGGCCGTGGACAACCAGTTCCACGGGGTACTCGCTGGCCAGAGGGGCCACCTGAGCGGAGGCTAATTCTAACGAAACCGTCACCTGGGTAACCCGCCAGCGTTTCCGGAGCAGATCAAGGGTAGCGGTGTTAGTCACATTCAGCGAATAATCAGTATAGATCGGTACTGGACTCATTTGACTGGCCAGATACAGGGTTCCCCAGTTGCCGACCATCACCCCGTCAGCCTCCAGGTCGGACAAGCGGGACAGCAAATATGCAAACTCGTGCAGTTCCCGTCGGGTCGTGATTTGTGGTGTAGTGACCACCACCTGGCAGCCCTGCTGGTGACCTAACTTAATCGCCTCGCGTAACTCTCGCTCACCCCAACCCGTTTGCTCTGTTGTCGGCACTTCGCCACCGACATAGATCATTTCCGCTCCCGCTTCCACCGCTCTGGCCGCTGCTTCCCGCGTCCCTACTCGTACAGCTAAAACAGGTTTAGAACTAGTTGTACATCCCGTGCTGTTTGCCAGCTGTTCAACATCCCCGAGGGAAATCGTCGGGTGGGGGATGGGCCGGGTCGGAAACTTGGGTTCCCGTTCCCCAGAATAACCGATTCCTTGCTCGCCGGGGTGCTTGAACGCGTAGCAGGAAGAAAAATCACGGGCTCGATTAGCGATCATTTCTCTCCAGACAGCCGTGTTCAGGCGATAACCCGCGGGATCAGCCAGGTAACGGTCGATCGCCTCCCGGTAAGCGCGCACGATCGGTCCCAGATAAGCCGCTTCACGCATCCTCCCTTCAATTTTGAATGAACAAATCCCCGCCTGAATCAATTCAGGAATGAAAGGATAAAGGCACAGGTCTTTATTGGCCAATAAATACCGTCCCCGGCCACCCAGGTCTATCCGTCGGCCTTGGCGATCAATCAAATCATAGGTCCAGCGGCATGGTTTCATGCACCGCCCGCGATTACTGCTCTCCCCAAAAATTAAACTGCTCGTGTAACACAGCCCCGTCTGCGCCACACAAATATCGCCGTGAATAAAATACTCGATCTCCACCCCGGTGGCCTGTCGCAGTTGATAGACTTCTTCCAGAGACAAGCCCTTGGAAATAATCACCCGACTGATCCCCATCGCCTGGAGAGCTTTAACCCCTTCAATGCTATGGGTATTAGCCTGAACACTGACATGAAGAGGCATGTTAAGACCAAGTTGCTGACACAAATACGGAACGGCCATATCCTGGACAATCAAAGCATCCACCGCCATCTGGTGCAAAGATTCCAGGTAGGCCGCTAGTTCATTCAACTCATCAGTAAAATATAGGTTATTGACGG
The DNA here is from genome assembly GCA_013178045.1 of Bacillota bacterium. Lineage (NCBI taxonomy): Bacteria > Bacillati > Bacillota > Bacillota bacterium. Next base: position 120,297 of record JABLXP010000004.1, on the reverse strand, counting down.
TAACGTAAACTTTCTTCCCCCGCTCATGAGCATAAGCAACAGCATCCTGGAGGGCTTCATCGGAAAAATTGAATTCCGACCGCCACATCCGCATGTTCAGCTTCTTTCCGCCTAAATACACAGCGTCAGCTCCATTAGCAATGACGGTCTCCAACACATCCCACTTACCAACCGGGGCCAGTAATTCTACTGTCGATGGCACCGTAGTTATGTTCACGCTGCATTACCCCCATATTTTAAAATCGCAGTAACATTTTAACTAAAACTGTCTGCAACAACCCTAAAACAAGAATAGCCATTAACGGGGAAAAATCAATTCCCGGCCCCATGGTTGGGATAAACCGCCGGAACGGGGCCAAAACGGGTTCAGTCACGTCATAAATAAAGCGAATGATCGGCTGTCTCGGGTTATGGGGAACGAGTGAAAGAAAGCAGCGCCCAATGATCAACCAGATCAGAATTTCAAAAGCAACATTAACATATACGGCAAGGGTACTCACGCCTCCCCCTCCTCTATTTCTTACTCAATTCTTTAGAGCGCTCCGTCGCCGCCACTACCGCACTGATCAGCGTCCCTCTCATTTTACCTTCTTCCAGGACGTGCAAGCCAGCGATTGTCGTGCCACCAGGAGAGGTCACCATGTCTTTCAGCACGGCCGGGTGTTGACCAGTAACCTGGACCAGTCGGGCAGCGCCAATTACTGTCTGGGTAGCCATGGTTAAGGCAAGGTCACGTGATAAGCCGACACGTACGCCAGCGTCCGTGAGGGCTTCTAGAAAGAGGAAAACGTAAGCTGGACCACTGCCGCTTAAGCCCGTTACCCCATCCATCATCTGTTCAGCCACGACTACCACCTGACCGAGAGCCCCAAAGATTTGCCGGCCCACGGCTTCATGCTCTGGACCAGCGAACTGACCCAAAGCCAGTGCTGACACCCCTTCTCCGATCAAAGCTGGGGTGTTCGGCATCACGCGAATCAGCGGGGTATTAGCTGGAAAAAAGCGCTGCAGGAAATCCAGGCCGATACCCGCCGCAATTGAAATCACCAACTGTTGAGACGAAACTTGCTGACCGATATCCTGGAGAACCTCAGCCAGGCTCTGGGGTTTAATGGCCAGAATTAGTACATCAACAGCCTTAATCAGCTCTTGATTGCGCTCGCACACTTTAATCCCGTATTTTTCGCGCAAAGCGGTCAGCCGTTCCGGCCGGATGTCACTCACCCATAACCGTTCGGCAGAGACAATTTGACTACGCAACAATCCCTGCAGAATGGCCTCACCCATGGCCCCTCCGCCCAGGCACCCAATCCGTACTGACAGTTGGGTCATTTCTTATCCCCCCGCATGATACTGGCCCAAAGAATGTTTCTTTCCTTGATGTCATCGCGCAAGTCACTGGAAACATCCACATTGGCTGGCGCAAACAAAAAGACGCCATTGGCAATCTTTTGCACCGTCCCGTCCAAGGCGTAAGTCGCCCCACTGACAAAATCAATTACCCGTTTAGCTAATTCTTTTTCTGCGTGCTCCAGATTGATAATAACCTGACGACGGTTCTTTAGATGTTCCGCTATTCCTTGCGCCTCCTCAAACGTCCCTGGTTCAACAATTACCACTTTGACTGACTTCGGGGCATGCAGACTGAAAACAGCCCCACCCTTTTTGGTTGGTAGCGTCGGATTTACTTGCTCCTCATTCACCCGTAACTGTTCCGCTTCGAATTCGTCCTCCTCGTAGCCTAAAAAGCCCAGAACCCGATCAATAAACCGCTTACTCACGCTTTGTCTCTCCCTTCTGATTCCGTTCACCAAAAATACCGGTCCCAATGCGAACCAGATTAGCACCTTCTTCAATGGCAACCAGATAATCGTTCGTCATTCCCATCGACAGCCAGTCCATCGCCACCCCTTTTAACTGCCGCCCCGCGATTCTGGCTGCCAGTTGGCGAAGTTCGCGGAACACCGGACGAACCTCCTCCGGGTCGTTAACCTGGGGGGCCATGGTCATTAACCCCAGCACCTTCAGGCCGGGCAGGTTAGCCACTTCCTGGATGAACTCCTCAGTTACCGCTACCTCCAGTCCATGCTTAGTGGCTTCACCCGCGACATTCACCTGGATCAACACCGAGATTTCTTTCCCCAAACGAATTGCTCGACGGGAAATTTCCTCGGCTAGAGCCCAGCGATCGAGGGAATGAATCAGCCTTACTTTATCAAGTATATATTTAACCTTATTTGTTTGCAGAGTACCAATCAAGTGCCACTCAACCGGGGCAGTGATCTTTCTGTATTTATCGACCAGTTCTTGCACCTGATTCTCACCTAAAGCAGTGATCCCAAGCCGAATGGCCTCTTCAATCCTGGTTACCTCTACCTGCTTGGTCACAGCGACCAACTTGATCTCTGAGGGTTGGCGACCACTCTTTAACGCGGCCTGGTTGATGTTGCGGCGAACAATCTCTAGATTATGCGCAATATCCACCTCTGCTCTCCCTCCAAAATTTTATAGTTCTTCGACAAAAGAATACACGTTTCCTGCCCCACATGCGTGAATTACTGTAAGATCTGACCCTCCGTAGCTAAATTGGCATTTTTGACGATCTCAGTACCAGGGTTAATTCCCCGTATTGCCGCCTCTTGGCCCAACTTACCAACCACCTCAACCCGCTTCCAGACTACCCGCCCTTTATAAAGAATATAAACCCCGCTCTCATCATCCCGCTCAACCAGGGCCGTTGTCGGGACAATCACGCCCGTGAAACGTTCACTGATGTATGACAACTTCACTCGGCGCTGGTGAATCAGTTCAGACCGGAACTCCTTCAGTTTAATCAACATCTGGACCCCAGCCTGTTCCTGACGGACGGCAGTCAGTTCACCAGTGAGAGTTTCCTTTCCCTGGTCAAGTTGCAGGAAGACTGTTTGTCCAACGGCTGGCAGTCGAACATCAACTGCCGATAGTCGGACCAGCAACAGAGGGTTATTCAGGTTATTAATTATTTTAGCCACTGGCTGCCCGGCAGAAAAAATTCCCGCCGCACTCTTTTGCCCAGCTTTATCAAGCAATTGTTCAATCTTGCTCAGGTCTAACTGATCCCAGGCTTGCGGGGTCAAGACATTCTCCAGGCCGTCCGGATGATAACAGACAATGCCAGCCAGAGGAGCCCGTAAAGAAATCTCACTGGTTTCATTCCCGCTAACCGGTCTGAACCGGGCAAACTCAGCATTAAGTCTTGTTCGTTCCCCCTCACCTACAACCGCTCTTATCAAACCATTCACCGGCGCAGTTACGGTTCGCTCGTCCAGGATCACCAGACCCTCCCCGGGTATCGTGGTCTGAATTACTCCATCCGAGACGACAATCAGTTTCACCAAGTAGGCCAGCACTGCTTTCTTAACCCAACTCAGCCCTAGCCACAAAATACTAGCCAATAATAAGGTACTGATCAGTAAAAACCCTAATCGCCGTAACCGCTTCTGCTGTCTATCTTTTTGGATTCTTTTCAGCCTGGAGACTTTGCCCATCGGTCCCAACCTCCAGAGAGTTGCTCTTCTCAGCGATTTAAGCCCCTGTCCGGCCTGGCACTAGCCGCAGCGCCGGTTGGCAAAGATAATCTCCCCCCACAATTAAAGCGCTTCCCCACAATACATATCTGGAGATTTCCTGGCTAATGTACGCCATTGGCCATTGATCCCTCCACTGCTCTAAGCGTAAAGCTAAAGGTGCTACCCTGTCCCATCTCACTTTCGACCCAAACTCTCCCGCCATGGGACTCGACAATGTGTTTAACAATCGCCAGCCCCAGGCCAGTCCCGCCCAGTTCCCTCGACCGGGCCTTGTCCACCCGGTAGAAGCGTTCAAATAGTCGGTTTAGGCTATTAGCAGGAATACCAATTCCGTTATCAACCACCTGGACAATCACCTCGTCCTGGTTTGCAGCTGCCTTAAGGATAATCTTTCCGCCGGGCGCAGTGTACTTAATCGCGTTATCGATCAGGTTGATCACCACCTGCCCAAGCAGGTCCTCATCTCCCCAGACTTGCGTCAGATCAACGGGAATCTGGCACTCAATGGTGATCTGTTTCTCCACCGCCCGCGGATTAAGCATAGCCACCACCTTTTTCACCGGTCGAGCTAGGTCAAGCGGACGAAACTGCACTTCCCTCTGTTTTGATTCGATGCTGGACAAAGTGAGCAGGTCATCAATCAGCCGGTTCAGCCGTTTAGTTTCACTTTCAATAATGGCCAAAAACCGCTGCCGCAAGGCCCGGTCTTCCGCCGCCCCATCCATAAGGGTTTCCACAAACCCCTTGATCGAAGTTAGGGGCGTTCTTAGTTCGTGAGAAACGTTGGCGACGAATTCGGAACGCATCTGATCAAAATTGCGCACATCTGTGATGTCTCGGAAGACCGCCACCGCCCCCTGGATCCGGTTCACCTCAGATTTGATCGCGCCAATATGCACCCGATATATTCGGCTGGAGGTTGGAATCAGCTTCAGTTCCTTACTCACAATGTTACCCTCTTCAAGAACCTCTTTAATGCTGGCTTCCAGCTCATGGTTACGGATGACCTCTAAAACATAACGGCCCAGGGCGTCTTCTTCCCGCACCCTAAAGACCTCTTCTCCAGCCTTATTAATTAGAATCACCCGTCCAACCTGGTCAAAAGCAATCATCGCGTCAACCATGCTGGTCAGTATAGTCTGCATCTTATTCTTTTCCTGGGAAAAGTCCCTGAGCATCTCCTTGAGGCGGTCAGCCATAAGATTGATCGTGTTACCGAGTTCTCCTAATTCATCATCCCGGTTAAACCAGACGCGTTGATCAAGATCGCCCTGGGCCAGGCTCTGGGCGACAGCACACATGTCTTGAATCGGTCTGGTCATCCGGCGGGCTAAATGGTAAGCCAGGACAAACGACACCAGTAAAGTTGTAATCATTACTGCTGCCACAAACAAACGGATATCCCGCATCGATTCCTGAACCAGGACCGTCGGCAGGCCCAACTGGTTCAGAAGCATCCCGTATAAATGACGGTCAATAAAGTAGGAAGCCACGCTGAGCGGCAGTAAAAAAACCAGAACACTATTCAAAGCGATTTTCCAGTAAATCTTTTTAAACATTGGCCTGCTCCTTAAATCTATACCCAATGCCACGAATAGTTTCAATGTACCGGGGAAAAGCGGGATCATCACCCAGCTTCTGGCGTAGATGCCGAATATGCACATCAACCGTCCGGGTGTCACCTAAGAACTCATATCCCCAGATGTTTTCTAGCAGCACATCGCGTGTAAATACTCGACCTGGATTAGCCATCAATAGCCGTAAGAGTTCAAATTCCTTCGGGGTAAATTCCCGGCGCTGTCCGTCAACAAGAACTTCAAAGCGTTCGGTATCCACAACCACATCCTGAACCGATAGGATGCCACTGGCCAGGCTCGGTCGGTCTCCTCGCGCGGTCTTCGTTCTCAGCCTCGCCTTAACCCTAGCCACCAATTCACGCGGGCTAAATGGCTTCTTAATGTAATCATCGGCGCCCATTTCTAACCCCATTACCGTATCACGCTCTTCACCCTTGGCCGTTAACATAATAATCGGTAAATCGCCGAATTGGGGATTGCTGCGGAGGGTTCGACAAACCTCAAGACCATCCATTTTGGGCAACATGATATCCAAGACCAATAAATCCGGGCGTTCCGACAATACTTGCTGCACCGCCGCCAGCCCGTCTGTAGCCACGACGACCTGATAACCCTCTTTCTCCAGATTAAATCTGACCAGTTCAAGGATATGAATCTCATCATCTACAACCAGAATTTTCGGCACCCTTATCCCTCCTTGTGTAGTCGGGTAAAGGATTGGGCTAATCTCTGAGCATGAGTACAGCACTCATGCGGCCTGTTCGTCCACCCGTGAAACGATAAGAAAAAAACATTTCAGGATGACAACACGTGCACAGGCGGCTAACCGAAATGTTGGTATAAGGTACACCCAGCGTGAGTAATGACCGCCGGTTGGCCTCCCAGAGGTCAAACTGGTAGTGCCCCTCACCTTTATCAACCAAAACTCCCGGCCAGGTCAAGAAATAAGCTGGCAACTGGTCGCGCACTCGCGTGTCAACCTCATAGCAGCAGGGACCAATCGAGGGAGAAATTCCCACCAAACAATCTTCCGGCCGGGTACCGAACTGATCTCCCATGCGCAGCAGAGCTTTGCGGCCAACCTCCAGGGCTGTCCCTTTCCAGCCGGCGTGAGCCAGCCCAATCGCCCGCCGAACCGGGTCCAGTAAAAATATCGCAACACAATCGGCATGGTGTGTGGCCAGGGCCACCCCGGGTTCGTTGGTAATCAAGGCGTCGGTTGCGGGGATCGCCGTGACCTCCGCGCGGGCCCCTTTACCACGGTCAGCCCGGGTGACCACCCCGACCCGGTCACCGTGGACCTGCTCTCCCACGACAAGATCCTCCAGACTAATCCCCAGGGCCAGGGCCATCCGTTTCCGATTGGCCACTACCACCTCGGGGTTATCACCGACATGCAAGGCCTGGTTGAAATCAGCAAACTCTTCCCTACTGTGGCCTCCCCACCGGGTGGTAAAGGCATGCTTCACCAGACCGGTCTGTTCGAAGCTGGGGAGGCAAAAATATTTAATCCCTTCCGTCTCATGAAGGGTCCAATGGTCCATCCACCTCACCTACCTGCCTATCAGTTTACCATAACCGGGCCGGTTTTACTACGGTCCCCGTTTCCCATTTGGGGGACTCTGCTTTCAAACCCAATCGGCAACTGGTCCGAGCCGCTTCTGAAATTGGCCGACTGTTTCCCGTCTGACAATGCGACCAGCTTCCATAAAGCAAAGGCTGTCAGCTAACATCAGGGCTTCAGATTGACGGTGGGTGACGAAAACCGTGGTCAGCCGCGTTGACTTGAGCAAACTGCCAATCTCCTCAAGCAAACTGAGCCGGGATTCCCGGTCAAGCGCCGAAAACGGCTCATCCATAAAGAGTACTTCTGGCTCCAGCACAAAAGCCCGGGCTAAACTCACCCGCTGCGCCTCGCCCCCTGACAAATACCGCACCGACCGCTGCGCCAGCCCACTGATTCCCAGCCGGTCCAGCCACTTCTCCACTCGGGCATGTCTTTCCGCCCGAGGTACACCGCGAATTTTTAGACCCACAGCGACATTCTCATAAACGGTGGTATCTAAAAGCAACGGTTCCTGGAAGACCACCGCCATGCGCCGCCGCAGTTTCACCGGATTAAGTCTGGTCACATTATACCCCCGGAAAGTAATGGTCCCGGTGGTCGGCGGTTGTAGGGCCGCCAAAACTTGAAGCAATGTGGTCTTCCCTGCCCCATTAGGCCCCATAATCACCAGGACCTCCCCTTCCGTAACTGAAAGGAAAGGAATATCCAAGATCGTTTGCCTTCCTTTAACCAGCTGAAGATCCGTTACCTGCAAAACAACACTACTCATGATATTCTCCTCTGCTGTTGAATCGTGGTGAGCACAGCGGTAACGCCATACGTTAGAAGCAGCAACACTATACTTAAGGCAATCGCCACGTCAAAGTTCCCTTTGGAAACCTCCATCACGGTTGCTGTGGTCAGCACTCGGGTCTCTCCCTTGATGTTACCCCCAACCATCATGGAAGCCCCAACTTCGGACACTACCCCACCGAAACCGGCCATCACGGCCGCCAGTAAACCCAGTCTAGCTTCCCGCATCAAATACCAGAGGAGTTGCCCTGGGGTTGCCCCCAGTGCCAGGATTTGCAGGCGCAGTTTGGGATTAAGTTGCTGAATCGCCGCGAGCGAGAAACTAGTGACGATGGGAGAAGCAATCACCGCTTGAGCAATAATCATTGCCCCCGGCGTGTACATCATTCCCAAAAACCCAAGTGGCCCGGAGCGCCACAGCAAGATACTTACCCACAGGCCAACCACAACCGGCGGTAAGCCCATCCCGAAGTTGACCAAGCTGACTAAAAACTTCCGCCCGGGAAATTCAGTCAGGGCTAAGGCTGCCCCGATCGGAATCCCGATCAAGACACTGATCAATGTCGCCATCCCGGAAACCTTGAGCGTCAGCCAGGAAATCGCCAGTACTTCCGGATCAAGGGTGAATAACATCTGGGCGGCTTGAACCAGGCCCTCCCAAACCAGCTCCAATTCTAATCACTCCCATGACGGCAAAATTTACATAATAAGACCAGGCACAGTGCTAGTAGGGCACAGTGGTGCCTGGTCATGAAAAATCCACAACCCGACCAACTGCACTCCTTTCCAACCGGGAGGCGTAGCCGTTTCCCGCCACACCCTATCGGCCTGATCACCATACCTCAAAGGCTTCAGGCGATCAAGCTCGGAGACAGAAAGTGGTTACCTATTATCGTTTTTATATTTCGACCTGTTAATACAAAATCCTGCTCACTAAACTAAAAAGTGAACTTTGAATAAAACAAGTTAAAACCTAGACGACCCTTTAGTGTTGGTGGGTTTCATACCCCAACTTCTCGATCAGCACCCGCAGGCTATCTTCGCTGATAAATCGGGTATCAAATGTAATTATCCCGTGCCCGCGGTGCCCGGCAGTCATCTCCACCAGGGTTGTTCCCGGGATCCGCTTCAGTTCTTCGTTCAACCGTTCCACATCAGCCTCGCTGTTCAATCCGTGGACATGAACGTGGGAGACATGGTTGATTTTATGAGGTGAGCCGCAACATTCACACATTTTTTATTCCTCCCTCAGTTTAGTTAAACGACTTATTCCGTCTGCTGCCCCAAAGTAATCAAGGTTAAGTCAATTCCTTCCCAGTTGAGGTAAACACCAGTTTACCGTGCTTGACGCCTTTCACTGAGATCAGTCGCTCCCCCACCTGCTTGATCTCATCCGCTTTTCCCTTCAGGACCAGGACCTCCAGGCAGTTGTGGTGATCCAGATGGACATGGAGCGTCGAAATAATCACAGAGTGATGATCATGCTGAATTTCATTTAAGGTTGTGGCCAAGTTGTTGACGTGGTGATCATAGACCAGGGTCGCCGTGCCAACCACCTCTGATGAACCAGTTTGCCACTCCTCGTCAACTAATAGCCCGCGCACCATATCGCGAATGGCTTCTGACCGGTTAGCATAACCCTTGCGCCGGATCAGCCGATCGAACTTAGCTAATAACTGGGCATTCATCGAGACACCAAAACGGACCAGTTCCTCTGCCATCCCACTCCTCCTTCCTCGTGGCACATCTTCAGAAAAGCGTGATATTTATACTGAATTCTCTTTAAATTAGTCAACTCCTGCTGTTGCCCGGAATTTTACAAACATTTATCTTAATCATGAGTATGCAGATGAATATGCGCCCCATCCCCATGATTGTGACAGTATTCGTCAATCAGATTGACCGACATCAATAACTCTTTGTTTTCTAAAGCAGCTAAACTCGGTCCATCATAGACTAGTTCATGCTGCTCTGATAAAACAAGAACACGGTCAGAAATGGCATGAGCCAATTCCAAATTATGCGTAGCAGTGATGATGGTGCGGCCATGATTATTCAGTTCGAGCAATAATTCTGTCAACCACCTTTGCGTTTTCGGGTCCAGACCATTGGTTGGTTCATCCAAAACTAATACCTCAGGGTTTAACGCCAGGACCGCGGCCACTGCGACCTTCTTTTTCTCCCCCCCACTCAAACGATACGGTGACCTGTCCCGTAAATGGCAAAGATTTAGCATTTTCAGCACGTCCTCGACTCTTTGCTTGACGGCCTCGCTTCCCCACCCCATCTGCAGCGGTCCAAAAGCGATCTCATCCCAAACCCTGGTGGAAAAAAGCTGGGCATCAGAGTTTTGAAAGACAAATCCCACTCGCCGATGATATTCTTTAGCCAGGACGTCATTTTCAAAGTATTTTTCACTGATTTCATCCCCAAAAGCCGTGAACTGCCCCGCCCAAGGAAAAACCAAACCGCAGATGAGCTTTAACAGCGTTGATTTTCCAGATCCGTTCGCCCCGAGTATACAAATCTTCTCGCCCGGATAAATGGTCAAGCTAATTCTCTCAAAAACTGGTTCGCCCGGACTATAGCCGAACATTATGTTTTTGAGGCTAAAAAGCGGCGCTTTAGACAAGTTTCAATTCCCCCATGATTGTAATGAGTACTATTATTAACAGAAACCCTATCCAGTTCAAATCTAACCTTTTTAATTGTACTTGGCCTATACTTACCGCTTCCCCGGTATAGCCTCGGGCACTCATCGCCATGTAAACCTCATCCGAGAGCACCATGCTCTTAGCAAACAAGGCCCCAATTGAAGAACCAACCAGAGCTCGTTTTTGCCGTAAGGAAAGTTCACCTACCGTCCGCAAGCTGCGCGCTTCAAACATCTCAATCGAAGTATGAAGAAGCAGAATCAGGTATCGATAACTCATTTCAATCATCATAACAAACAATGGCGGAATTCTCAACACCCGCAATGACTTGAGAAGTTTCGCGATCGGCGTAGTGAGAGTCAAGAGAGTGCCCATAGAAACCGATATTCCCACCCGCATGACCAAGAATAAGGCTGCCCGGCTTCCTTGTCTAGTTATATAAATGCTGGTAGGTAGGTCAATAAGACCAAATATTTTGTCTGGGTAAGGAGATTGATAGAGATACAGCAAAGGATCTCCGTCGACAAAAATGTTTAACGTTCCCGGGAGGGCTGCCAAGAGCGTTAACAGGGGGACAAAACCCCATATTCGTTTTTGTAAGGTCCATACAGGTAACCGCGAGGCTTTCATCAAGCCAATTGAACAGCCCAGGAGACCCAATAGAACCCAGAGGCTCTTGGCCAGGGCCGCTAGGGCAATCAACACCACAGTCGAGATCAACTTGATTCTTGGATCAAGTTGCTGCCAGAGTCCTTTCAGGGAAGCGTATCGTTCCGTCGACAGGTCGTCAAAAATCGCCTTGTTCATTTGGCCAATACTTTTCGTCAAGTAATGGTAAGGCCGACGAATTGTTTTCGTTTGCCTGGTTACACTACTCCCTTGTTTCTCGACCATCCATTCAGGCAGCATCGTATCTGCCTCCTCATTAAACTTTCAGAAAGCTTTCATCAAACTGAAAAGGACGAGGTGCCATGCAATAAGACACCTCGTACAATTAAGAGGGATATCAGGCCACGACTTCTGGAGCCATAGCGAAGATTAGTTCAATGAAGCGAATACAAAACAGGATATTATACTACTCGCGGACAATTCTGGAGAACATCATTATAACGGCCACGACCAGGGCAACCCCGATAACAGCGGAAAAGATATAACCAAAAGCTGATTGCAGAGGACCTTCCAGGCCCGGTATGCTGTAATCAGGTAATAGCACATATTTCCACATATCAGCGAACTTTTCTAAACCAGCTGGAATAAAACCGACCTCGGCCAATAGTTCCTCCTTTGACCATTCGCCAAAGGCAGTCCCTGTAGCGATCAAACCGAGCGGAGATAAAATAATTAAAACCCCTAAAGCAAGCCACAAGTTTCGAAAGTCCTTAATCACACGCCCTAACCCCCATTTCCTAATTATCTGCTTTGACTAAGACCTTGCCCGAGGCAATTGATGGGTAGTTTTTTACGGCGAAGACCATCCCCAAAACCGTTACCACTCCCTCAACTGGACCAGCAAAAATCAAGTGTTCCGCCATCATGGCGCCAACAGCGATCTTAATCGGATACATGAAGTAGAGGGGCGTGCCATCAGCCGCCTGAAAGAGATGATACTGGGTGCCAAACTCAAGCGCCGTAAAAAAAGCAGCCAAGTTCAAACCCACGTATCCCCCTAGCGCCGCCGCGATTATGCCGCGGTTAGACAACATGTCCGATTTCCCTTTTACTAACTTGTAGACAAAATATCCCGCGAAGGGCATCGCTACTCCCATGTTAAAACAGTTAGCCCCAATGGCCAGCACCCCTCCATCTCCAAAAACCAACGCCTGGATTATCAAAGCTATTGATACCCCAATACACGCCGCCCAGGGGCCAAGCAGTATCGCGACCAATACCGCTCCAACCGCATGAGCAGAACTTCCGCCGGGTATCGGCAAGTTAAACATCATAATGGTAAAAGAAAAAGCGGCTCCTATAGCTAGAAGCGGTACTTCTCTCTTTTTTAGTGTTGATTTGACTTTTTTTATGGCTACTCCCCAGATCGGGATCATGGCCCCGATCAGCGGAATTGCCGTTTGCGGACTCAGGTAACCATCTGGAATATGCATATTAACTACCCCCCACCAATAACAGTCAATTAATAAATGCAGTGTTAAATCTCATCAAATCGTGCTACCTAGGCGTAAAAATTTTTTGCTACCTAGAGGTATAAAAAATTTTTATAATGCCTTAGAGATTATAAATTTTTAACCCCCTCCTTTTTCATCAGACCATCATAACACGTTGATAAAATTTGTGTTACTCTCGGGATTAATTCGACCTTCTCGTACTAATTCCTCCCACCAAAAAAATTTAATTTTAAATGGCTGTCTTTTTTATTTTTATTGCCCACAATATAAATATATCTTTATAATTTCCTGTTTGTAGCGAAGCCTCTCCCGCCTAAAGAGGCAGGAGCTTCCCTGGTTCATAGAAGGAGCTTCGGCTGCCAAAAAGCACACCGAAGCTCAAGGCTCTCCTGTCAATCTGACCGACTAATCTCCTCTAAAACCAGCTGGATCACCTGGGGAAGCCGGGCCCGAATCTCGGGTGACAGTTCCAGGTCCCAGGTGATTTCCTTCGGTTCAACCCCGATAATAATGGTCGGCGGTCGACGCCCAATCTGTTCGATCATCATAAGGGTCTCGATCAGGTTCGACTGGTGGAGGGAGACGTTGAACTCTGCCGGGGTGATGGTTAAATCTTCCGGGCGGACTCGATAAATAGCCCCGGGTTCATGCCCGCCTTTGAGGGCATCAACCACGATCAGGCGATCGGCCTCGCTGATGATGTGTGACATATCCAGGGCCGCTGTGCCCGCATCAATCACCTCAACCTGAGGCGGGAGCTCCATCTTCATCAGTTCGTGCGCCACGTGAACCCCCACCCCTTCGTCTTTCAAGAGTAAATTACCAACACCTAAAACCAAAACTTTACTCAATATTTTTCCCCTCTACTTAGCTTTTAAGCTGGCCTTTTGGCCGGTTGGCACTACCTGCTCCTCTTCATGATCTCCATGATAGAAATCAGTCGGCATATAACCCGTAAACATAGACCTTAAGATCGGGAAACCTTCCGCGATGTCCAAATAGACGTGGACCAGTACAGAAAGCACAAAGACCCAGGTAACACAGTAATGAATCATCCTGACAATGATTGGTCCGCCCAGCAAGTATGCCCAATAACTCATTTTGGTCGGCCAGTAGAGAATGAAACCAGTGATTATCTGGACAATTGCTAGCACAAAAACCCCTGTATACATCATCTTCTGACCGGGGTTGTACTTACCGTAATACGGGTGACGGTTGGTCAGAAAGAGATAATATTTGATCATGCTCGGAAATTTTTTGATATCACTTGGCTGGAATAAGATGTTCCGGTAATCCCCGGTGGCAAACATGTAGTAAAGCCGGCCGATAACTCCGAAGATCAAGAAATACATCATGATGAAGTGCAGGTACCGGGCCGTATCCATATTGCTGAACAGCCTGAACTTCAACGGGCTGTGGATATAAAATCCTGTTAAGATTAAAATAGTGATCGCCACCATGTTCCACCAGTGGAAGAAACGGATGGCGAAGGGGTGGCGCAGTTCTTGTTTCATGCTCATCCCCCTTTCTAGTACACCCGGTGTATTGCCAGTACCTTCTTATCCGGGGTAACTAGATGGACAGCGCAGCCGATGCACGGGTCGAACGCCCGGATGATCCGCACCACTTCAATCGGGTTCTTGGGATCTTTGACCGGCGTACCGATCATCGCCTGCTCGATCGGGCCAGGCTGGTTGTTGGCGTCCCGCGGCGAGGCATTCCAGGTCGTCGGTACAACGGCATTGTATTTGGCTGTTTTGTGGTGTTCGATCTTGATCCAGTGGCCAAGTGCGCCTCGGGCAGCTTCGGTTAAGCCCATGCCCTGGGCCTTCTCCGGTACCTGATGCGGTGTGCAGACCGGCGCCCCGGGTTGAAGCTGCATTAGCCAATCTTCCATGGCATGGGCAATCAACGAACACTCGACCGCCCGGGCAAAGTGTCGGCCCATGGTAGAGAAGGCAGCGTTACCTAAAGCCCGCACATCTTTCTGTTTGTTCACCCACATCCGCGCCAGCGGGCCAACCTCCATGACTTTGCCGTTATAACGCGGTGATTTAAGCCAAGAGTAGGCGCCCTGTTTGGTCGGATTGGGGGTGATGACACTTTCGGTCGGGTGTTTGCTGCCGGCCGTATCATCATTATACCAGGAGTACTTAACATCTTCGTTAATTTTTGCTGGGTCTAATGTTCCATCCTGGCCATCAAGATAGATACCGCGCTTGATGAATTGGTTTTGACCAGCCGGGTCTTTCTTATCGTCCAATGGGAATACCCCATAGGCTAACATGTTCTTGCAGCCAGTGCCAATGCTAAACCAGTCTTTATAGGCTTCGGCCACGGCTTTAACCGTCGGAACATAAACATTATCAATGAATCCGATGAGTTCTTTCAGTCTGGACTTGAATTCCATTACTTTCTGGGCATCAACAGTCTCGGTCACTCCGCCTGGTACGATCGCCTGGACGTGTGGCATCCGTCCACCAAATATAGCCAGCATTTCGTGGGCTTTCTTACGCATCTCAAGGGCCTGGAGGTATTGGTCAACCGCCGCCTTATTTACAGCCTCCGGTAGCCGGTAATCACCTTCGTAGCGCGGAATAAACGGCGCCACGTCAGGTCCTTTCACGTAGTCCAGCGCCGCCAGGTGGTAGAAATGCAGGATATGGGACTGAATATAGTTAGCGCCAAGGATCAGGTTACGAATGATTCGCCCATTAGTCGGTGGAGTAATGCCGAAGGCATCGTCGAGTGACAGCGCAGCCGCTGTCGCGTGCCCAGTCGGTCAAACCCCACAGATCCGTTGGACAATCTGCTGGGCATCCCGTGGATCGCGCCCCTGAAGGATAAGTTCAAAACCACGGAACAAGGCCCCTGTACTGTGCGCATTAACAACCTTACCCCCGTCGATTTCTACCTCCATTTTCAGATGTCCCTCAATCCGGGTTACGGGGTCAACTACTACCTTCATGGCCATTACTTGTCACCCTCTTTCTTTTCATCATGTTTGCCGCCAATGCGGCCAGTCACAATGTTACCAATCAGATGGCCACCAATTCCTGCTACTGTCGCCGCTCCTAAAGCCAAGCCGATAGTATCAGCAGTATAACTGATTTGTGGTCCTAAAGGAATCTCCGGTAATCGTTTATATACTGGTGAGGTGCCATCTGGGAAAGCCGGTTCAGTGCAGGCCAGGCACGGAGCCCCGCAGTTGACACACCAGTTGACACCATTGTTCCAGAGTCGCGTCGAAGCATCGCAGTGGGCCATTGGTCCTTTGCAGCCGATTTCTAACAGGCAGCCGGGTTCACCAAAGGTTTTGGCGAAGATGCTGTTGTCAAAGTACTGCCGGCGCGGACAGTTATCGTGGACAGTTCCGCCGAAGAACATTTTCGGTCGGCCGTGTTTGTCAAGCTCAGGGATATCTTTATATAGAAGGACATGGGCGATTGTGCCGACGATCCAATCGGGATGCGGCGGACAGCCAGCAATATTGATGATCGGCGTTCCTTTGACTACTTTAGATACCGGTACACAGCCCGTCGGGTTGGGATCGCCAGCGGGAATTCCGCCGAAGGAAGAACAGGTTCCGACCGCTAATACAGCAGCAGCATTTTCGCCTAGGCGCTTCACCAGGTCAGTGAACATGACGGGTTTGCCGTCTTTGGTCTCGCCAACAGTACAGTAGAACCCGCCGTCTTTGGTCGGGACGGCCCCCTCAACGACCAGATAATATTTCTTCGGGTACTCAGCAATAGTCTTGTCCATGGCTTCAATGGCCAGATCACCAGCCGCAGCCATGACGTTGGGATGAAATTTGAGGCTGATGATGTCCAACAGCACTTCTTTGATGTCAGGATGAACAGAATTTAATAATGAGATCGAGCAACCAGTACAAGACGCCCCTTGAATCCAGATGACTGGCGGTGCACCCTGGGCAGCCTCAGCCAGATAAGGCGCGAGCAAACCGGACATACTGATCGCTACCGCCGAGCCAGCACACAGTTTAATAAACTCCCGTCTAGTCAGCGTTGGCATACATATCCCTCCTTGGTCTTTTATTCTAGCTCTTTCCAGGCAAAAAAATTTCTGTCAATTTTCCAAGATTATACCACCTCCCTGTTGGTTAAATGAATTTAGATTAATGTTTCCGGAAAAACTAATTGTTCATTTTAGCCATAATCTGTTCCAACAGCCAATTCGTCCACTCATTCATGTTTTCTCCCGTCTTTGCTGAAACAAAGAAGAGTTTGGCGTGCGGGTTGATCAAGCTGACATCACGTTTTAGTTCTTCGGGATCAAAATCAGTGTAGGGCAGTAAGTCTATTTTATTGACCAAAATAGCTGCAGATTCTCTGAACATCAATGGATACTTCATCGGCTTATCGTTTCCCTCGGTAACACTGATCACCATTACTTTAATATCTTCACCCAGGTCAAACTCGGCCGGGCAGACCAGATTACCCACGTTTTCCACCACAATTAGATCAAACTTCTGGTCCCCTAATTTAGTCACTGCCGAGGCAATCATATTAGCATCCAGGTGGCAGGTACCACTGGTGTTGATCTGGACAACTGGCACTCCTCGTTTGGCAATGCGGTCAGCATCTCTGGTAGTACAAATATCACCCTCGATTACCCCGACCGCGATTCTATCTTTTAACTTCCCCAGAGTTTCTTCCAATATTGTGGTCTTGCCGGCGCCGGGAGAACTCATCAGGTTAACGACAAACGTGCCAGACTGGGCAAAACGCTCACGATTTTGCCCGGCGATCGCTGTATTAGCGTCTAGAATATTGGCTACCAGTTCTACTTTCAATTGAAAACCTCCTTTAAGATTTAACCTGGAAATAAAAGGGGCTCCACTCGGGAAGAAAAAGATTGGGATTGGGTTTTAGATCCTGAGGGAGCCCAAGACTATTATTACCAGGGTATTCCAAACCCAAACCAGGCGGAAAGCCATTCCCGATTTTCCAATTATTTATTTTTTGTTATTCTTTAGTTATTCTTTTTGTTATGCTTTTATTATTCGTTTCTAAGAAACAAATCCCTGCAAAAAACAAATCAGATATTTTATAATTTAATTAAAATATTGTACGCAAAATGCAAAAGCTAGCTCTTTAAATCAATAACCTGATTAAGAGCTAGCCTACCAGGCGTCCACAAATAATTACAGACCCCAGTCTACTAGGAGGAAAACAACCACTTCCCTCACCCGAGATAGTTCAGAACCAAACGGCACATCAACTGGCGTTTGTTCCAGTTGAGCATCACCCATAAAGGTCACTTGACAAGTAAGACAAAGAAAGAACTTCCTCCCACTCGCCTAGCCCCGCATGGATTCTTCCCGTTCTCAGCCTGCTGGAATTATCTGGCTTATTTTAGTTGTCCATTGTTATTGTTATATTATTTTGATATGTGAAAAACCAATTTCCTAGCTAACCTGATACGACATATAGAAAAAATGACGAATATATACAATATATAGACATAAAATAATTACTTTAGAGTTTTTTCACTAATAATATTATTATATAATACACTTACTTTAGAAGTAAAGGATTAATTTGTCGAAACCTGCTTAGCTTTGGTTTTGGAGCAGTTCCTCCAGGTTCCGGTCAAGAATAAAAATTTCGATCCGCTCACCGGTCTTGGTGCTGATGTCGCTGTGGCTGCTAATTACCTTACAGCCAGTAACATTAGCAATAATTTGCTCCTCCTCTTCCGCATAAGTTTCTCTCAAGACTTCTCGCATCTGCTTTACGACTTGACAGCCCTTTTCAGATTTTGTCAGGTGTTTTTCTACGGTAGTCAAAACCCCCTTCAGTCTCAGGATTACCATATCATGCACAATATAGCTCCTGGCGTCCTCCGGGCCCCTACCGAGGATTTCCCTTTGCAGTTTGACAACTAGATTAGTAATCTCAGCCTCAAGCCGGCTTTTTTTAGGCATATTCCGGACCCCTTAATCAATGGTAAGTGAACATATATCATAATTGTAATTTATATTGTAGACAAAATACCGTGATGAAACAAGCGGTACATCACTTGAAAATCAATTGGGGAAAGAAAAAACAGAATTAAAATCACCCCCCGCGGGGATTGGGGGTGATTTTTTTGGAGTGACAATATATCAATTTGCGTTTTCACAGTTACTTAAACCATGAATTGGAGCTTGGCGCTTAACTGCGCCGCATCCAACCAGGTCCCCGACCACCGAAACCAGTGCCTCCGCCCCGGCAATTACCAGCACCCCAACCCGGGCAGGAGTAACCGTTCTGCGCCTGATACTGCTGGCGCTGCTCCAGACGCTGCTTGAGAACGTCACCCTGCTGGGGAGTAAGCTGTCCATACTCAACCCGTTTGTCAATAATCTGCTTCTGAATTTCAGTTTGTTGAACATACAGCTTCTCTAGTTCCGTCTGCTGTTGGGTAGTCAAACTGTCACTTGCCACTGCGGCAAAAGTAGTTGGTACGACCAGGACCAGCAGTAGAATCACACCGATGAGCACCATTGTCTTCTTTTTCATTTTTTGTCCACCTCCTCCCTGATAACTTCACCTTACGCTTTGATCATATCCAGTCCATGTGAAGAAGTTATGAAGAAGATATAAAGGTTCTATGAAATTGGCGGGAGTATGACAGTAAACGTACTGCCTACTCCCGGCGTACTGGCAACCCGGATCTCTCCCTGGTGGGCATCAATTAGTTCCTTAGCAATCGCCAGGCCAATCCCCGTTCCCCCGGTCTCTTTCGTGCGGGAAGGATCAACCCGGTAAAATCGTTCAAAAATGTGGGGCAGGTGCTCAGGAGGAATCCCAATGCCGGTATCGCTAACTTGCATCACGATCTGGTCGCCTTCCCGCGCCACGGCTACGGTGACTTTCCCCTGGCTGGCAGTATATTTGTAGGCATTAAACAACAGGTTATGCAACACTCTGGTCATGGCATCCGGGTCAATCTTAGCCAGCAATGGAGAAGGTGATAAATGCAGTTCGACCGCAATGTCTTTTTCCTCAAACAGCGGCCTCATCTTCTGGACCACACCCTCGACCAGTTCACCAAAATCCGTCTGAATTTTTACCAGGTTAAGGGCCTGGGCATCGGCGGCTGATAGTTCCTGGAGGTCCTGGACCAATTTGACCAGGGACATCACCTCTTCATGCACCACCTGCAAGTTTTTCTGGTCAGGAATCAAGATGCCGTCCTGAAAAGCTTCCAGGTGGATCCGCAGCGTGGTAAGCGGAGTCTTTAGTTCATGAGCAATATCACCGATTAATTTTTTGCGCAGACGCTCCTGACCCTGCAGTTGGTCAGCCATTAGATTGAATGTTTCGGCCAAAACCCCGATTTCATCCCGGGTGTGTACCGCAACGCGTTGATTCAGATCGCCTTCGGCCAAACGCTTGGCTGCCCGCGTGACTTGCCCAATAGAAGCGGTAATGTTTCTGGCCAGAAAGTAGGTCGCCGGTAAAATTAATACAGCGGCCAGTAAGCCAGCCAAAATAATAGAATAATTAATGCGGCCTAGAAACCAGAGGTCTTCCGCGGTCCACATCCCGTGGCGCCCCATTTGAGTCAAGTAGGCGGTGCCGACTTGCACGCCGTTGGCAATGATCGGGGCTTCACGGACTGCTCCTGGCCGGTTCCAGACCTCTGACCCCATCGTGCCGCGCCGGCCCATCATACCCATCCCAGGAGACAGGTCCACCACCAACCGTCCGTTGTTATCCACCACCCGGACGGCGGTACCCATCATCATCCCCATTGGCGGCAATTGGGCCCGCACCCGCTGCCAGTCCCCGTATGTCTCATACAGAGAACTCAATGTTTCCACAATCTGCTGGTTACGGATGTCTTGGTTCCGCTGAATGTAAGTAGCAAAGGCGCTATTTAAGATATAGTTGACAAAAGTACCAATCAAGCCGATACTCAGAAGGATTGAAACCAAGCAAACAAGAATGACCTTTATCCACAAGCTAATTCGCACGGCCATCGCCCTCAAATTTATACCCCACCCCGTAGACGGTTTTGATAAACCGTGGTTCATCGGGGTTTAACTCGATCTTCTGGCGCAGATTCTTGATATGGACGTCGATGGTGCGATCATACCCCTCATAATTGTAACCGTGCACTTGAACAGTCAGCTGACTGCGGGTATAAACCCGCCCTGGGTTACGTGCCAGGGTAACCAGCAACTTAAATTCCGTCGGTGTGAGGTTGACTGGCTGGCCATCCAGCCAGACCTGGTACTGCGCCAGGTCAATCCGCAGCTTGCCGGCGGGGAAGTCTAACACTTCATGATCACCCTTACCTTTGGCTTTAGTACGCCGCAAGACCGCCCGCACCCGCGCCACTAGTTCCCGGGGACTAAAGGGCTTGCTCATGTAGTCATCAGCTCCTAGGTTCAAGCCATGAATCAGGGAAGTTTCCGAATTCTTCGCGGTCAACATCAAGATCGCCACCTCAGACTCCGCACGCAAGATTTGACAGACCTCTTCACCGCTTTTGCCCGGTAGCATCAAGTCAAGCACCACCAGGTCAGGCCGCTCCGCTCTGGCCATTTCCACCGCGGTTTTCCCGTCATAGGCCACCAGAACCTCAAAGCCATCGTGCTCCAAGTAGGCCCGTACCACCTCAGCGATTTTCTTCTCATCGTCAACGACCAGGATTTTCCCGCTCACACACCATGTCCTCCTCTCGACTCCCTCAATTCATTACTCAATTATCAATCAAATGCGATTAGTTATGAGCATTGTATCATATTGGGTCAATGTTTTGAATTTTTCTCTCATTCCTAAGTGTACCGACTGAATGTGAAGAAAATATGAAGCAGGTAGAATTGAAAAAAATGAGCCAGCATAGGGAAACCCGCTGGCTCGTCAGGAAAAGAGGGTAAGGATACATTGACCAATTAACTTTGTCAAGAAAAAAACACGGTGTCAACCACCGTGTTCATTATTCTAAAAAACCTTAGCATTCAATTCGATTAACTTCGTTGATTATTGGAGGGTATTGCTCTTTGCTTTAACTTTTAATAAATAGGCTCGTGGGTTATATTAAGAAAACCTAGTCAAAATGTCGATGATGTCCTCCATCGCCACGCGGCCATCGCCTCCACTCGCCAGTTCCTCTAGCATTTTCTTGCCATAGTATCAACCAACGGCTTTCATCGCCACCCGGTTGATCGCCGCTTTCATGGCTGAAAGCTGCACCAGGATCGCGCCGCAGTCCTGGTTTTCCTCCATCATCCGTTGGACTCCCCGCGCCTGTCCTTCGATCTTCCGCATTCGGGTAATCAGGTCGTTAATTACCTCTTGCTCTTTATCAATCACCAAGAACCCTTCCTGTCGGCGAATCCCCTCACACCATTATTTAAAATGGTATACTGGGTATAGTATAGCTCAAGAACAGGGAGAAATCAACCAGCGGGGAAACATTAAAGCAAATCATACATCCGGATTCGGAAACTGGGTCTCGCCTTCCCGTAAATAGCGCACAATACCGGCCGCAATCGCCTGGGCTAATTGTTCCTGGTACGTCGGGGTGAGCAGTAATTGTCTTTCCTTTGGACTGGAAAGGTAGCCCATTTCAACAATCACTGCAGGCATGTCCGCCTGAATAATCAGATAATAATCACCCGCTTTGGCGATTCGTTTGGTCATGCCCGGGATCTGACGCAGTTCCTGTTGAATCCACTGGGCAAGGAGAGCACTCCGGTCAGATTGCGGATTATAGAAGACCTCTGCCCCAGCTTGATACTTACGCCAGCAGTTGACATGCAAGCTGATCAACAGATCCGCCCCATGCTCATTGGCTATTTCCAGGCGACGATCCAGATCGCTTTGCTTTCGAGTCTTCTCCCCCCGCAAGCGGCGGTGAACAATGTAGTCAATGTCTGTGCGCCTGGTCATTACCACCTGGACGTCCTGGGCAAGAAGTATTTTTTCCAACCTTAAGGCAACCGCAAGATTGATGTCTTTTTCATAAATCGAGCCGTGAATCGTTCCCGGATCTTCCCCGCCGTGACCGGCATCAATCACCACGACTTTAGAAGAAAATTGAGGCGTATGAGTCGGCGCAAAGACTAGCATCGGCCAAAAAAGCTGTACTAGGAGAAATAAGATGAACGCTAAAAAGAATTTTAACCCCATCGGTCGAGGGAAAAACCAATTCAAATTACCGGCCACCTCCATTAAAATGGCGAAGCCTGTTCTCCCTCTGTAGTTTGTCACGAAAATCTAAAATTGAAAGAAGTGGATTAATGGAGAAGCTGCCAGGAACTTTCTTTCGAAACAGCCGATCCTTTTCAAATTTTTCTTCATCATCCAAATCACGACTTTGTCATCACTGAGCAACCATTTTTCTATTATTTTCTCGCCCTCCGCTGGGAAAACAACCACGGCAACGCTCTAAAAGAATCCCCGGGTTTTTCTTATGGCTTTGAATTCATCGATTTCTCGATTATCAACATATTGTTCGTATAAAAAGCCTCCATTATGGAATGGAGGCTGGGGGTTTATGAAATTGCTACTTTATTTCCATTTATGCGCTATTCTATCATGCAACTCCGCCACCTTTGAATCGTTGAACCGGTCTACAGTACTCAGGTAACCCGTAATCCGCCGCACGCGGCGAATAGATATCGAGCCGCAGAAGGGGCATTCATCCCCCGGGAAAACCCCGGTCTGACTGCAACTGTCACAGAAATCGATAGGGAAGTTAATGCCGGCGTACCCCATGTCACTATTCTTCATGTGCTTGATAATGGTTTCTACCGCCTCCAGATTATGAATTGGCGGAGCAGAAAACTCAACATAGCTGATATGCCCGGCATTGGTGTACTTATGATATACTCCCTCCCGGGCCACCTTATCGTGGATGGAGATCGGGAAACTAACCGGAATGTGGAAAGAGTTGGTGTAGTACTCCTTATCGGTAACACCAGGAATCAGGCCGTATTCCTCACGGTCTATAGCCACGAAACGGCCGGACAGCCCTTCGGCAGGCGTCGCCAACAGAGTATAATTCAGGTTATACTCTTCAGCCGCCTGATCGATTTTATTGCGCATGTATTGAACCAGCGACATGCCGATGGCCTGAGCTTCGTCTGACTCACCGTGGTGCTTACCGATCAAAGCTACCAGGGCTTCCGCCAGACCAATAAAGCCTACCGACAGGGTACCGTGCTTAATGGCTTCCTCAATCGGGTCACATGGACCAAGCTTGTCCGAATCCAGGTACAGCCCCTGGCCCATCAGGAAAGGCAGGTCTTTAACCTTGAGGGCGGCCTGAACCCGGTACCGGTGATACAATTGTCGACAGGCCAGGTCAATTATAGCATCTAATTCCTGGTAGAATTTGCCCAGGCTGCGGTTGGCCTTGATCGCCAGCCGGGGCAAGTTAATCGTGGTAAAAGAAAGATTTCCGCGCTGCTCCGTAACTTCCGGGCCCCGGCGATTACCGATCACTCTCGTTCGACAGCCCATGTAGCTGACCTCACACCCATATGGCTTGTTAAAGGAGGAATCCATGAAGCTGAACGTCGGATTCATCCGCTGGGCCGCTACCTTGATGGCTAGCTTGAACAGGTCATAGTTAGGATCGCCAGGGTTGGCGTTTACCCCGTCCTTGACACGGAAGATTATATTGGGGAAGATAGGGTTTTCTCCCCGCCCCAGCCCTTTTTCGTACGCCAGGAGCAAGTTACGCGTCACTTTCCGCCCTTCTTCAGATGTATCTGCCCCAATATTCAGACTGGAAAAGGGCACTTGGGCCCCCGCGCGCGAGTTATGGACAAATATGCCTTGAGCCGTCATGAAGTTCTCATTATCTGCCACCGAAATATCATAAACATAAGGTTCGTAGGGAAGTTCCTCGATATCACGTACACCCAGCGGGTATACTTCTAGCGCTCTTTTTAAGATCATCAGTAATTCAACGAACTCTTTATTCTTTTTCAAAACCGCCTTTGCCCAACGCATTACCAGAACAGGGCTCTGGCAGTCGTTAGTGATGCGCCCACCTTCAGCCCTCATACCTAAATCCTGAGGTAACATAAACCTTTCTAACCAATCAGCATAAGGTAGGAATATGGGCAGATATTTACTGAAACGAGGTAATTGATCCCTTATTAATAGTTTCTGTAAGTGATACTTTTCAGTGGAATCTACCAATTTAAGAGATTTCTCAACTTCACTCTTCCAAAATTCAAAATTAGCTAGCTGAGTTACCATTCTCTCCTCTTCTGGTTTTAGCCGACGAGCCTCCAAATCGGCCACTAACTCTTCAATATAGACCGGTCGGATCCGGTATTGATGTGCGTTCCGGCTGTGAATCCCATAAACTCTAGCAATGTGCGGGCGCAGGTATTCGTAATCGTATTGGGTTTGCTCGGTGGTCACTCGGTATAGGTCAGCTAAATTCTCCCCTTTTCTTCCTGATAGAGATAAGGAAGTAGCATAATAACCTCCCACCGCGATCTTATACTGTTCACAAACACTAGCGAACCGGGTCTGTGGGTAATACTGGCGCATGTAGGCAGGGATTCCCAACCTGACTAACAGCAAGTAGATGCCGTCCCGCAGTTCCGAGGATATGGTGGTAGCAGTTACACGGTTACCGCTCACACTCCCGTCTCCGCTCAAATAACCATCCAGGAAGGCTCTGATTATGGATTCAGAAGCCAGGAAAAGCTCTGAGGGCACCCGTTTATTTGCCGCGCCCCGGCCACAAATATCCCCAACAAAACTAGCAAATGTACGTCCCACCCGGCAAGCCACGTCAGCCTTTTTTCCATTTCGATAGCGGAGGCGCACAGAAAAGTCAGGATGGATCCGTTGCAATATTTCCTTGATAACAAACTCCAGTTCCTCATCAAATAAGGCCAGTTGAATTGCCGATCCATCTACTGAACCTTCTGCTACATAGAAACCTAAGAACCGGGCCAGGTTTTCATCAAGTTTTAATTGAGCCATGGGATAACGGCGCGATGCTGGATACCTGCTCAAGTCATAGATGTGTTCATGCGCCTCAATCTGCCATCGGGCTGGGGTCAGACCAACCCGCATGGCTTCGGGCATTGCAGTAGTGATCTCCCCATTCTCATTCAAAGTCATCAAGGAATGGTTGTCCGTTACCTCCACACACTGACCCGACTTCAGTCTAACTCTGAGCAGCCTGTTGAAATTTGGGTGTTTCATAGAAGCAGTGATGTCTTTTAACTCAGTACGCCCGGTCTGGTAGTTGAGGCTTAACGCAGCAAAGCGGCCCGGTTTAAACTGACGGTGGAATTCCTCCATGGAAATGGTATAAAACTGCCCCTTATCCCGGTCGAAAACCCAAATCCGCTCGCGGCCACGTAGCGAGTGCATGCTGTTCAGGTTATAGATCAAAGCCTCCATGGCCTGGAAGGTTTCATCCTCTGAGGCGTCCTTCACGAACTCAGCGATGTCACGGTCAAAGAACGGAAACGACTGGCCGCCAAACATATCATTCTGCGAGCTCTGCAAGATGATCGCCGCTAAAGCAGTAGCGGAACCAGGCCGCTTCGGAGGTCGAATATAACCGTGCCCGTTATTGAAGCCTGATTTGAGCAGTTTTCCCAGAGGGATCTGGATACAGTTGAGCGTTTTGGCATAGAAGTCTAAATCATGAATGTGGATATCACCACGAATGTGGGCCAAAGAGAATTCTTCGGGGATCAGGCGCGTCAAATAGTAGCGCTTGCTGGCCGCGCTAGCAATCTGCAGCATCTTGGCCGAGGGCGAGTTACCAATGTTGGCATTTTCCCGGTTGGTTTCCACCAGAATATCCGCTACAGTGTCCATTAACTCTGATTTGCCTTCCCGGATTCTGGTTCGCTTCGCCCGGTAGAGAATGTAGGCCTTAGCGGTTTTCGCGTGCCCGGCCTCAATCAAGACCTTCTCAACCGCATCCTGCACGTCTTCTACCGTAAAGATATTGCCGTTAAACTGCTTTTTCAACAGCCTAAGAACCTCAACAGTAAGTTCAACGGCGGTCTGCCGGTCCTCCCCGCCAACCGCTTGGGCCGCCTTAAAGATAGCATCAGTAATCTTGGCGTCATTAAATTCAACTTCGCGGCCATCTCGTTTTTTAATCTTAGTAAACATGGATAGCGCCTCCTCTATTGACTTGTATTTGATTTAATCAATTTTTCTATCTCCTGGATAAACTTGTGCGCGTCAGTAAACTGCCGGTAGACCGAAGCAAATCGCACGTATGCAACTTCATCAACCTGACGCAATTTTTCCATCACCATTTCACCAACCACCTGACTGGTAATTTCCTGGTCCATGGTATTGCGCAGTTCTTTCTCTACCTCATCCACCAGTTTTTCCAGCACAGCCAGTGTTGTCGGCCGCTTTTCACAGGCTTTGATCAGCCCGCGCAGGAGCTTATTGCGGTCGAAAACCTCTCTTCGGCCATCCTTCTTCACGATCATCAGCGGAATCTCTTCGATTCGCTCGTAGGTGGTGAATCTTTTGGCACACTCCAAACATTCCCGGCGGCGCCGGATCGCGTTGCCATCCTCGGCCGGTCGAGAATCCAGTACCTTGCTATCCTCATAGCCACAGAACGGGCAGCGCAATACCCTCCATCCCCTCTCTAGTTCCCAAAAGAATATTTTTCGACACAAACAGGAATTCACTGACGAGTGCAGAAAATAGAGTATAACTAGCACAACATGGTCATTATTGTGTCATTATTGTGGTAGGCGAGGCAGTTGACGCACAGTCAACTGCCCTGTATTTTGTGGGTACTTTGATTATAGACCACCATATCTAGTATTGTCAAGAAAAATGTTGCCTTTTGTCCTGGGACTTGCGGCCTGATTTTTGTTAAAAATAAAAGGACAGGCTTGTAGGGGCACGCCCACAAAGTCTATCCCCAAAAGTTGAAAAATATATGTTCAGCGTAAATTAAACTAAAATCTCTGGATCATCGCCCGTACGGTGGCGGGCCTCTGTGAACGACTGCAGTTCAACCAGGATCACATCAATGCCGACTTTGACGATCTTCTCCCACGGAATAACCACGTCGTCGTTACGACCAAATAATCCTAAAAATCGACCCGAACCGGGTAGAATCACCGCCTTAATACGGCCCATTTCCACGTCCAGATCAAAATCCTTAATCGTGCCCAGCCGCCGACCGTCAATCACATTGACCACATCACGCATCCGCAATTCCGATACCCTGAGCATCTGACTCTCACCCCCTTCGGGTAGTTCTATCATAGTATATGATAGTGCCCCGGGAGATGTGTCAGGAATGATCCCACTTTAGCGACCAAGCGTGGACACGAGTTCCCAGAATTTCCACCTGACGCGAGGAGCGTTTTCGCTAAACTGCGTCCGTTTACCCTGAGGGGCAAATACCGGCCGCCCTTCCGGCAAATCCCAGGCTGGCTCAGCTGCCAGGCTGTTGGAGATATTCACAAAACACAGGGGAGGAAATAAGACACACCACCAGTTGGCCCCTTCTCCTTCACCGATTACTACCCGTAAGGCAGTATACTCGCCGGCCGGCAGGGTCAGCTGTCCATACGACCTGGTTGGGAAATTAAAGCGTCCTAACTCGGCCACCACCGGGTAAGACTGCCCCGCTTCCCGAACCTTCGATTCCGCTATCTGTTCGATTTCGCGCAAGTCATTGGCGATAATGGTCTCGGCTTCTTCCACACTGCTCACGGTCTCCATTTTGCTCCTCAAGTGTGCCAGCACAACGTCACGAACCTGGGCTTTCAATTGCTGGTCAGCTGCACTGTCACTATTAGCCAGTACGTGAAACCGAAGAAGGTTGTCAGGGGTAAAACTCTCTTCGACCTGACGACCCGGCCAGTGGAAAGCTAACCCGATGCCCAGTAGAACTATGATAACCAATCCAACCAGGGTTTTTTTCCTCATGCTGTCCACCTCCTCTTAAACGTGTTTGCGCATGTGCATTAGCGCTGCTTTTTCCAACCGAGATACCTGAGCCTGGGAAATCCCGATTTCTTCGGCAACCTCCATCTGGGTCTTTCCCTCGAAAAACCTTAACGTCAGGATCAGTTTTTCCCGGTCACTGAGTTTACTCAAGGCCTCACGGACCGTAATTCCTTCCAACCAGTGCGAGTCCACATTACGTTCATCGCCGATCTGATCCATGACAAAGATTGGATCTCCCCCATCGTGGTAGATCGGCTCAAAGAGAGAGATTGGCTCTTGAATGGCATCCAGAGCAAAAACGATCTCTTCACGGGGTAGTTGGAGTTCCTCGGCAATTTCATTGATTGAAGGTTCACGAGAATGTTTGCTGACCAGACTGTCCCGCACCTGGAGAGCTTTATAAGCGATGTCGCGCAGGGACCGGCTAACCCGGATTGGATTATTGTCGCGCAGATACCGGCGAATCTCGCCAATAATCATCGGCACCGCGTAAGTGGAAAACTTTACGTTTTGGCTGAGATCAAAGTTATCGATGGCCTTCATCAAGCCGATACAACCGACCTGGAACAAGTCATCAACAAATTCTCCCCGATTGGTGAACCGTTGAATTACACTCAAGACGAGCCTTAAATTACCGCTGATTAACTTTTCCCGCGCGTCCCGGTCACCGTTCTGCATTTTAGTAAAGAGTTCTCGCATTTGGGTATTGGTTAGTACAGGTAACTTCGAAGTATTGACGCCACATATTTCTACTTTGTTCACTACCAGAGAACCCCCTTGCGCTATGCCTGGTAACTTAAAATCCGCATATTCCTTATTCGGTTGTCTGGATAGATTATGTCCATGCCTTTCCGATTTTATTCTTATTTCAGGCTAACACTGCTACCTGGCCGCAAGCTGGTGCTCAAACCAGCGTTTCTTATCATCATCAGTAAAGGCACAATAGCGACCTCGATTTTCATAAGTGGTGTGCAACAAGGCTTTAGCCCGCTTACTCAACGGATGTCCCAAATACTCGGCATACAAGGCCTTGACCGCCGGGTTATCGTGCGCCCGCCGCCATATCTTGTGCTCATCAATGTGATACAGAGCATCAGCCCGGTTGTGCCTGTAATCAAGCGAGATTCTCTTCTGATCCCGTCCACCGAGGATCGGTTGCCCTCCACCACCCACACAACCTCCGGAGCAGCCCATAATTTCAACATAGTCATAGCTTTCTCCGGCCAAAATGCTATCCAAAATCCGACGAGCGTTACCCGCACCGTGGGCAACGCCAATCCGAATCCTCTTGCCAGCCAATTCCACTTCGCACGCCTTGATGCCACTTTGGCCACGGACCTCTTCAAAGTCTAAGTACCCCATCTCTTCATCATGCGTCAAGGCATAGGCAGTACGTACCGCCGCCTCAATAACACCACCAGTGGCTCCGAAGATCGCTCCCGCCCCACTGGAGATCCCCATCGGGGTATCAAAGGATTCATCGGGTAAGTTTTTAAAGTCGATCCCAGCCTGTCGAATCATCCTGGCCAATTCGCGGGTTGTCAGCACATAATCAACATCCCGCATCCCATTGGCGCCCATTTCTGGTCGAGCTGCCTCATACTTTTTCGCGGTGCAGGGCATGATTGCCACCGACACAATTTTCTGCGGATCAATTCCCTGCTTCTCGGCAAAGTACGTCTTGGTCAGAGCGCCAAACATTTCGTGGGGCGATTTGCAACTGGATAAATTTGGCAAGAATTCTGGATAGAAATGCTCACACAGTTTGATCCAGGCCGGGCAACAGGAAGATAAAAGAGGGAGCTTGCCCTTACCCGCCAACCGTTCCAGGAGTTCATGAGCCTCTTCTATAATCGTCAAGTCAGCCGTAAAATCAGTGGCAAACACCCGGTTGAAGCCCAAACGACGCAAGGCAGCCACCATTTTACCGGTGACCACGGTACCTACCGGCAAGCCGAAGGGCTCACCTAAAGTCACCTGGATTGAAGGAGCCGTTTGAACAACTACGTACTTGTCAGGGTCTTCCAACGCCCGCCAGACCGGTTCAATGTGTTCTTTTTCGGCAAGGGATCCAGTCGGACAGGCGATGACGCACTGCCCACACATGATGCAGGCGACGTCTCCCAGGTCTTTTTGAAAGGCCGGGGCAATAACCGTATTGAGGCCTCGTCGTTGGGCGGAATAGACATTAACTTCCTGAATCTTACTGCAAATGGCCTCGCAGCGACGACAGACAATGCACTTATTGTAATCACGCACAATAGCCGGGTTGCGGTCATAGAAGCCGTAGTCAATCATCTCGCCGGTGTGCCGCAAGTTCCGTACCCCAAGGTTGTCGGCCACATTTTGCAGTTCACAGTTCAGATTGCGGATGCAGGTCAAACATTCCCGGTGATGATTACTCATAAGCAGTTCAACCACGGTTCGACGGGCACGCCGCACCCGCGGGGTATTCGTGTGTACCTTTAACCCTTCAGAAACCGGGTAAACGCAAGAGGCCTGCAGGGCTTTGACCCCTTCTATCTCGACAAGACAAACCCGGCACGCCCCAATCTCGTTGATACCCTTTAAGTAACAGAGACTGGGGATTTCGATCCCTACCAGTCTAGCGGCCTCTAAGATTGTCGTATTCGGCTCGACGGTGACTTCAATCCCATCGATCATCAATTTTACCTGGTCCATGAGCGCCACCTTCCCTTCATACGATATCGTCATTCGACGGTGATAGATCATTAATTGTCATCTCAGGCTTGTACTGTCACTAATGTTTGTAGATCGCGTCAGCAGGGCATTTATCTTCGCATGCGCCGCACTTGATACATCTTTCCTGATTAATTGTAAAGGGTCCTTCTTTCACCTTACCCTGCGCGGCATCAACCGGGCAAACCCGCGCACAAACCCCACAGGCAATACAACGTTCATCGCTCACCCTGAATTCAAACAGCGAGCGGCACACGCCGGCGGGACAACGTCTTTGTTTAATATGGGCTTCATATTCCTCCCGGAAATACCTGAGGGTACTCAAAACCGGATTAGGTGCACTCTGCCCAAGACCACACAATGACGCTTCCTTGATGTCCTGAGAAAGCACTTCCAGGAGTTCCAAATCTTCCATCTCTCCCTTTCCCTGGGTAATGCGTTCAATGATCTCCAGCAGTCTTTTTGTCCCAATACGGCACGGCGTGCATTTCCCACATGACTCATCCTGGGAAAATTCCAGGTAAAATCGAGCGATATCCACCATACAGTCAGACTCATCCATGACGATCATTCCCCCGGAGCCCATCATTGAACCAAGCTCAGCCAGTGATTCGTAGTCAATCGGCGTATCCAGGTACTGGGCTGGAATACACCCCCCTGATGGTCCTCCCGTTTGAACAGCTTTGAATTTTTTACCGTGCGGAATACCACCACCAATTCTATAGATAATCGTCCGGAGGGTGGTACCCATCGGGACCTCGATCAAACCGGTGTTATTGATCTGTCCGGCCAAAGCAAAAACCTTTGTTCCCTTACTCTTTTCCGTTCCAATACTGGCATACCAGTCTGCTCCTTGCCGCAGGATCACTGGAATATTGGCAAAAGTCTCAACATTGTTAACTAAAGTTGGTTGGTTCCAGAGGCCTGAAACAGCGGGAAATGGCGGTCGAGGCCGCGGTTCACCTCGACGACCGGTGATTGAGCGGAGAAGAGCGGTTTCCTCCCCACAGACAAAAGCACCAGCTCCCAGTCGTATTTCAACCGAAAAATCAAAACCAGAACCGAAGATATTCGAACCTAACATCCCATATTCCTTCGCCTGAGCAATCGCTATTTCTAACCGTTCAACAGCAAGCGGGTACTCTGCTCTGATGTAAATATACCCACGGTTGGCCCCAATACAATAACCGGCAATTGCCATCGCCTCCAGGACACTGTGCGGGTCCCCCTCAAGAATACTGCGGTCCATGAACGCTCCGGGATCACCTTCATCAGCATTGCAGACAACAAATTTGGGGTTGGCTTCTACCTGAGCAGCCATTTGCCACTTCCGCCCGGTCAAAAACCCGGCTCCCCCTCTTCCCCTCAACCCGGACTTGATGATCTCCTCAATCACACGGGCCGGGTTCCTATCAATCAACACATTGGCCAGAGCAAGGTAACCATCCAAAGCGATGTATTCCTGAATATCTTCGGGATTGATTACCCCACAGTTGCGCAAAGCAATCCGCTGCTGGTGCTCAAAAAAGAGCAGTTCATCGAGCTTTTGTTCCACTTTTTCCCGGTCCGGTTCCCGGTACAAGAGTTTTTCCACCAACTGGCCGCTTTGTAAGTGAGTATTGACAATTTCCTCGACATCTTTTTCTTGAACATGGCAGTAGAATGTCTTGTCAGGATAGATAACGATTATCGGCCCCTGTTTACAAAAGCCAAAACAGCCTGTTTTCACTACCCGGACTCGTTCTTCCAGCCCGGAGTCGGCAATTGCCCGATTGAGTGCCTTCAGAACAGCCTGGCTCCTGGAAGCGGTGCAACCAGTACCACTACAGACCAATACTTGATATTCATTGATTTGATTTTGTTCGCCGGCCAATGTGGCTAGCCGCGGCCACATCCGTTGCCGGGTCTTATCGCGTATTCGACTTAAATCATCAATGGTCTGAATCAACTTCATCACCTTCTCTCGACGAATCAAACCAATCTGTCATATAGCTTGCGTTGTTCAGAGAATATCCATACTCTCGCCCTCTCGCCAATGATTTCCGTAAGGTTATCGCCAAAAGACAATTAAAAAAAACATGCCGCTGTTTAGCGACACGTCTCAAACTTGATCTAGGTTGTCTTCCTGCCCCTTACTCCAGACGGTGGATTTCTTTGCGTAGTCTTTTGATAATCCGCTTTTCCAGGCGAGAAATGTAGGATTGAGAAATTCCCAGCATATCCGCTACTTCTTTTTGGGTCTTCTCCTGCCCGTCTTTTAAACCGAAGCGCAGTTCCATGATCCTCTTTTCCCGGGGGCTGAGTATTAGCATTGCTGCCTGAAGCAGTTTTTTGTCCACTTCGTCCTCCAGTGACTTATAAATTATATCATTCTCTGTTCCCAAGACATCTGAGAGCAGCAATTCGTTCCCGTCCCAATCAATGTTTAAGGGTTCATCAAAAGAAACTTCCACCCGGGTTCTGTTGTTGCGCCGCAGGTGCATTAATATTTCATTTTCTATACAGCGCGAAGCATAGGTAGCCAATTTGATCTTTTTTCCAGGATCAAAGGTGTTAACCGCCTTGATCAGTCCGATCGTCCCGATCGAAACCAGATCTTCGATGCCGACTCCCGTATTTTCAAACTTCCGGGCGATGTAAACCACCAGACGCAAGTTACGCTCAATCAAAACCGTCTTGACGCCGTGGTCGCCCCTTTCCAGTTTGGTCAGCAAGAAAACCTCTTCATCACTGGTTAACGGTGGCGGTAGCGCTTCACTACTGCCAACATAATAAATCTCGGATAACCAGCTGACCTTTTGCAGCCAATTCAAGACAATCAGGTATACTGTCCACTTCAAGCACATAACAAAATTGCGCACGCTCATCCCTCCCCTCAAGCTCAAGCACTCATGGCCGACTCGATCAAATCCGGGTGCAGCAAGGCCTGGTATGAACCTTTGGGGCACAGCGCCTTGTTGTACACCCCGATCACCACATTCTTCGTCCGGACGGTACGCTCGTTCGTTCGGACAATCACTTCATCGGGTCGCAAACCTAACAACATCCCGTGATGCTTGCCGATAGAAGTAAAAGGGATGACCCTTAATCGTGACGACCAGGAAGAATGGGCCAGTTTGGCAATCATCTTGTGAACCTCAGGATCTGTTGAATGCTGAAAAACTTCCTGTATATCCCGCGGCATCACCGGAGCCAAGACCCGCAACTCGGCGATCAGCACAGGTGCCTGGGTGATTGGATCTTTAAGTTGATTACCTGTATCCAGCAAGGCCTCGACTTCCAGCCGGTGGCTAGCCAGGCAGATGGTTACCGGTACACGCAGATAGTTTTTTAACAAGTTCTTTTTGATGAAGCCCACCCCTAATTTGGCTAATACCACCGCCACTGCTACTCCCACTAATAACCAGGTGTATTTAATATTGACCAGACTGAGCATCAGCTCATTCATTGTCCCATACAGGTGGGGATTGTTGCTTAAAAAATAGATGCCCCCAAGGATTGCACCACCCATAGTGAACGCGATCAGATAAAAATAAATTAGGGCCTGGGCCAACTTTGTTAACTTCAGGGGAGCAAAAGTAACCCCGACAATAATCAGGGAAAGGAGGAGACGCACTAGCAGGCTGTACATGTAGCTGAAGTTGGGAAAAAGCAAAACAGCAGAATAGCAGGCTCCAATCAGGGCTCCCAGAAACAACCTTCGTTTTGGTGCCTGAAGTTGACCCAATTTTGCGGTTGCCCAGAGGATGGTGTAATCCATAACCAGATTGATCACGAAAACTATATCTATATAGACGTACGGTTGCTCGGTCACGGAGCGACACCCCCGTCCAGGTATGCCAGGAATTGCTTCTGTATCATCATTATGTATATGATGCTTGCCTTATTCCATTACTTAATTATTATACCGAACGCCTTTTTAAAAAAGTGTCTATTCTTGTACCGTGAGAATGGCAAAACTGGCCGTGATTAGGGTTATTTCGAAGATATTCGCGGCAAACTAAAACAGTAACCTTAAGGCAACAAGAAAATCAACTTATCGTTAACATCAAGGGGCATACCCCTTGAAAATCCCCTCGTCTAGGAAACTTATCTACAGCAACAGTTTAAGCATAGCTTCCTAGACGACAAAAAACAGGCCCGATTCGGCCTGTGATTCCACTATGATACTGTATTACCAATAATTTGCGTCTTTGTTGGTGCGGCGACAGCGGTATTGTAGACTATCTTACTTACGTCTCAGGAACGCCGGAATATCCAGGTCATCCGAAGCAAACGGGCGGATATCCAGTTCCGGTACTCCACCGCGGTGGGTCGGTCGGCTATCAAACCCCGTAGCAATGACCGTCACCCGCACCTCATCGTTCAAATTCTCGTCGATAACCGCCCCGAAGATGATGTTAGCTTCCGGATCAGCCGCCTGGGCGATGATCTCCGCCGCTTCGTTGACCTCAAACAAGCTCAGGCTAGGCCCACCGGTGATGTTCAGCAGCACACCTTTGGCTCCTTCGATCGAAGTTTCCAGAAGCGGGCTGGAGATAGCTCCCCGCGCCGCCTCTGCTGCCCGGTTTTCTCCCCTACCTGTACCGATACCCATTAAAGCGGAGCCAGTTTCTGTCATAATTGTTTTAACATCAGCAAAATCCAGATTGATTAAACCAGGGACGGCAATCAGGTCAGAAATCCCTTGAACACCCTGGCGCAACACATCGTCAGCAATTCTAAAAGCTTCATTAATTGATGTATGCTTATCCACCACCTGCAGCAGGCGGTCATTCGGAATCGTGATCAGGGTATCTACCCGGCTCTTTAATTCCGTAATACCTTTTTCTGCCTGGCTGGCGCGCTTCTTACCTTCGAAGGTGAATGGTCGCGTTACCACCCCAACCGTCAGAGCTCCTACCTCTTTGGCAACCGAGGCCACCACTGGTGCTCCACCGGTCCCGGTGCCACCCCCCATGCCGGCCGTCACAAAAACCATATCGGCTCCCCGCAACGCCTGGATCAACTCTTCCCGGCTCTCCTCGGCTGCTTTCTCACCGATTTCGGGATTGGCCCCAGCTCCCAGACCTTTGGTCAGCTTCGCACCAATTTGAATCTTGTGCTCGGCCTGGGATAGTTGCAAAGCCTGGGCATCAGTATTGACAGCGATGAACTCAACTCCCTTGAGACCGGCCGCAATCATGCGGTTAACCGCATTGTTTCCCCCCCCGCCTACGCCAATTACCTTGATTTCCGCCAACTGGGCCAAATCGGTATCAAATTCTAGCATAGATTGACCTCCCTTTAATTCCCATTAGGTTATCAGGTGGTATGAGATAAAAATTAAAAAAACTCTCGAAACCAGGACTTAACTTTCGCGAAGAATTTACCTAATAAAGGATCATCTTCCTCACCCGCGCTGCTGTGCAGTTTTTTTGCCGCGTAGAGCACTAAACCAACCGCAGTGGCATACGCCGGACTGCTGACCACATCAGAAATTCCCCCGATTCCTTCGGGGACGCCAATACGCACTGGTAAGTTAAACTGCGTTCGAGCCAACTCAACCAATCCATCCATCAGCACTGCCCCTCCCGTCAAAACCACCCCGCCGGGGAGTATTCCCTTATATCCGGAACGATAAATTTCATTCCGAATAATGGCAATTATTTCTTGCATGCGTGGTTCTATGATGGTAGCCAGGAGCTTGCGCGAAACTCGGTTAACCTCTTTGCCGCCAACACTAGTGATCTCAACATATTCGTTATCGGGCGCCAGATCTGCCAGCACACAGCCCATCTCACGTTTAACGCGCTCCGCCTCCGCCAGGGTTGTCCGTAAGCCAACCGCCAGGTCGCTGGTCACGTAATCGCCGCCGATTGGTAATACCGAAGTAAACCACGGGCTGCCCTGGTCGTAAATAGCGATATCGGTGGTCCCGCCCCCGATATCAACAACAACTACCCCTAATTCCTTTTCTGCTGGGAGGAGGACGGCTTCCCCCGACGCGAGGGGATTAAGGACTAAATCCTGTAGTTTGAGCCCGGCCCGGTGGATGCTTTTAAGCATGTTCTGAATCGATGTGGCTGCGCCAGTAATAATATTCGTTTCCACTTCCAGACGGCTTCCCGCCATACCAACTGGGTCGCGCACACCGTCATACCCATCAACCAGATACTGTCTGGGGATAACGTGAATAATCCGCCGATCAGCAGGCAGGTGGATGACCCGAGCAGCTTGCAGCACTCGCTCGACATCCTCGGCCGTGATTTCCCGGTCGGGGCCGGCCACGGCAATTACACCCCGATTATTAACAGAGCTGATATTGGCACCCGCGATCCCCACACAGACGGCTTCAACGTGGACACCGCTCATCCGTTCGGCTTTCTCAATAGCACGATCAATTGACTTTACAGTATTATCTATATCAACTATAGTCCCTTTACGCAATCCGCTAGAGGGGC
Organism: Bacillota bacterium; assembly: GCA_013178045.1. Taxonomy (NCBI): domain Bacteria; kingdom Bacillati; phylum Bacillota; species Bacillota bacterium. The sequence goes on along the minus strand of JABLXP010000004.1, from coordinate 82,925 downwards.
ACTCGCCAACTCCGATGATGTGGACTCGATGCTCACCGTCAACTTCCCCCACCAGGGCGGTCGTTTTGGTCGTCCCCACATCAAGTCCAACCACAATAGTTCGCCTGGCCAAGTTGTGCACCTCCAACCCAGTTTTACCTGAATGAAAGTTCCAAACCAGATTTTACTTAGATTGAATGATTCAACATAAAACCGGTTTTCCCTCTTTTTTAATTTTGTATTTTTTCCTATTTTTTTAAAAGATGACGACGAATTATCGCTAAATTTTGGAATACCCTGACACCAAAAACAACAATTGCAGCCATATACAGTTCTACCCCCAGGTGGTCTCCAATGTAAGCCAACATGGCCGCAAGTAAGGTATTACTAAAAAAACCGCTCATAAAAATCGTGTTGTCAAACTGTTCTTCCAGTCCGGCCCGTAGTCCCCCAAACACAGAATCCAGCGCGGCCAGCACCGCCACGGACATGTATTTCGCGTAGGCAACCGGAAAATACAGCGGAGACTTTAAACCAATTAAAATACCAAATACCAAACCCAGGATCGGTATCCACCACACATCTACTCACCCTCTTTAACTGGAATAGCGTATTCAAACTTGATGGGGCCGTTATAGGCGGGCACCTTGAGGTTCTGGGATTTCTCAATCTTCACCTGAATATTCCAGACCTGCAAAGTTTCGATGATTCCGCCCTTCATCCGGAGAGAACTCTCCAGCAAATCAGGATTACCTATCGCCGTGATCACAAATGGGGGAGCAATTTTCTTGACGTTCACAAGAATATTCGGGCCGGCACACCGAATTTCGCTCATGGCAATAATCCGCTGGTCGTTGACTGCGATCGCCTCGGCACCAGCCGCTTTCAATTCATTAACGACTTTCAGCAGATCCTCATCGTGAATCAAGTACAGATTCGGGTCTTCACCGAGGTGGACAGTCTTGGGACTGTCATTTAAAGTAACTGTTATCCCCGGGCCCTTTAAAGCCACCAAACCTGCTGCTTGCCGCGCTTTTTCCATCTCGCTTGCCAACGCCTCGTTGGTTGAGGTGTTAGTTATTTTTTTGCGTAGATCCTCAACTTCCGACTTTAAACGGTCTCTTTCTACCTCGGCCTGTTTCAACCGCGTCGCCAGGTCCTGAACCCGTTCAGAAGGTCCAATGCTATTGCTTTGCGTTACCTTAAACTGTACGGCCAGCATTAGTCCCAGAATCACACTGACCAAGGTAATCATCAGCAAGCCGCTTTTGGATTTCATTTTCCTTCACCCCAATATCCCTACAAATTTATGTCTCGTGGCAGCATGATCACTGTCGATACTTTACTACTGGGTTACCAGCAAAACTCATATCAATATACTCAATCTTTTGACCATCGGGACGTTTCTTGGTCAGCACTTCTTTCAACAGGTCCAAATGAGCCAGGGTCTGCTCTACAGTGCCAACCCGTACTTCAACACCATCTAAAGTGTATAGTCTCATTTTTTCCGGGGTGGCTACATTAACCTCAGAAATGGCTTGGCCCAGTAAGGCATCCAGTTGCTGGAGGAGTGGCAGAACGGCTGACAATTGAGGAGCAGCGATCACACGGCCTGGAAACAGGTTTGCTGGCAATTGGACTCCCGTAATAATTGGTAGGTTCAGCTCAACGATACTCCCGATCTTGGTTAAATAAATACCCTGGCCATCGATGACAATAAATCCGCCAGTTACTGGCAGCAGTCCAAGTGGCTTACGTTCCACGATCTTCACCATCAGCGTTGAAGGAATGTGCCGGGTCACCACTGCCTGCTCGATCATGGGGTGTAAAGCCAATCGCCGGTTAATCTCCTCGATGTTTACCCGAAAAATATTGGTACCTAGAGCAATGCTGGCAAGCTGGACGACCTCTTCCTGGTGAATCGCCTGACTGCCCGCAACTTCAATTTTTTTAATGGCAAAGAATGGAGAATGGAGAAAAAAGTAGAGTGCCAGCAATGATAGAAGCAAAAAAATAAAACCGTGAAGTAATCTATAGGAAACCGAATACTCGGCTGTTGAGCGAGAATTGAGCTTCGCCTGCACAAGCCCCACCTCCAATAAAGTCATTATAGCAGATCTCTGATTCTTGTCCAAGACAGCACTAAAAAAACATTCCTGATAGGAATGTCAAGGTTTTTATTCAATCTTTTCAAATCTTTACCTGAGGTGACTGAACTTCTAAGAAACTGAGACGCGGGTAATATCTGCTCCCACCGCCCGATACTTTTCCTCTAGCCGTTCATAACCCCGGTCAATGTGTTCAACACCCTCCACGATCGTGGTGTTTTCAGCAGCCAGGCCCGCTATGACTAAAGCTGCGCCCGCCCGCAGGTCAGTCGCTTCGACCAGGGCTCCACAGAGGTGATTGATTCCCTTGACAACGGCTACATGTCCTTCAACCTTGATATTTGCCCCCATACGCCGCAGTTCATTGACGTGTTTGAACCGGTTCTCAAAAATTGTCTCCGTAAATAGCCCCGTCCCTTCGGCAATGGTCATCAAGGCCATCATCTGGGGTTGCATGTCAGTCGGAAAACCAGGAAATGGCAAGGTTTTCACGTCTACGGCCCGCGGCCTCCTTCCTTTGACCCTGATTCCTCCAGCCTCTTCAGTAATGGTCACCCCCGCTTCCCGCAGTTTCGCCACGACCGGTTCGACGTGCTCAGTGACTACGTTGGTCACCACCACATCACCCTGAGTAATCGCCGCCGCGACCATATGCGTGCCGGCTTCAATCCGGTCAGGAATAATTCGGTGTTCACCACCCCCGAGTTTTCTTACTCCGTCAATCCTGATCACATCCAGACCAGCCCCTATGATTCTGGCCCCCAATGTATTCAAAAAGTTTTGTAGATCAACAATCTCCGGCTCTTTGGCGGCATTGCGGATCATGGTAGTCCCTTCTGCCAGACATGCAGCCATCATCAGATTTTCAGTCGCCCCAACACTGGGAAAATCCAGGTGAATCTCGGCCCCCCTCAGCTTTGGGGCCTCCCCTTCGATGTAACCAAATTTCTCGTCAATCTTCACTCCAAGTTCACGAAAACCTTTAAGGTGTAAATCCATCGGCCGGGAACCGATGGCACAACCACCGGGGTAGGATACACGAAATCTACCGCTTCGTCCGAGCAAAGCTCCCATCACCAGGTTAGAGGCTCGCATTTTGCGCATCAGTTTTTCGGAAACCTCATTGTTTCTCATGCCCTGTGCGTTGATCATCAGCGAGTCGCCAACCCGATGCACCTTGACCCCTAGTAACTGCAAAACTTCCGCCATGACAAAAATATCCGTCAAATCAGGAATTCCGTGGAGAATACACTCTGATTCCGTTAATATTGTGGCTGCCATAATGGGTAGAGCAGCATTTTTTGCCCCACTGACAGGAATCTTTCCCTCCAGTTTAGCTTTCCCTTTGATCACCAATCGGTCCACGCCTCTACCTCCAATTCTGCTTTAACTTAATGGGCTGTCACCTCGCAATCGTTTCACCAATTCTACCCCTACTTGCCAAATATTACCCGCGCCCATGGTCAAGATCAGATCACCAGCAGTCGCGTTCTTTTCCAGGTAATCTATAATCATCTCTTTCTCTGGAAGGTAAATCACCGGCCTTTGTTCGAACTTTTCAATCGACCGCACCAGGAGTTCAGCCGTTACCCCCGCAATTGGCGCTTCACCGGCCGAGTATATTTCATTGATGATGATCACGTGGGCATCGCTAAATGCCGTACCAAACTCGTCTTGCAGATAATAAGTTCGGGTGTACCGGTGTGGTTGAAATACGACAATTACTCGTTTGGCTTCAGTCTGTCGAGCTGCTTTTAATGTGGCCTTGATCTCTGTTGGGTGGTGAGCGTAATCGTCAACCACGGTGATCCCCCGAACTTCACCCAGAATTTCGAAACGGCGGTGAACCCCCCGAAAGGTGTGCAAGGCATCAGCGACGTTCTGAAAATCTAGGCCGAGTTCAAGGCCTACTGCTATCGCGGCCAGGGAGTTTAACACATTATGGACCCCGGGTATGCTCAGGCTGAGCTTGCCCAGTCGGCGACCGCGGTAATAAATTTGGGCCTGAGTCGACAAACTCTGGGTAACAATGTCTCGCGCAATAAAATCAGCGGCGCTGGTAACACCATAGGTCAGGCAGTGTTTGGGGCAGTTATCGGCGATTTCTCTTACTCGAGGGTCATCAGCACACAGCAGCGCCAGGCCGTCTGCTGGCACATGTCCGACAAATTCACGAAAAGCCTGAACTATGTTTTCCACTGTCCGATAGTGATCCAGATGGTCATTCTCGATGTTGGTCACCACCGCTATTTTCGGCCGCAGGAGAAGAAACGAGCCATCGCTTTCATCTGCTTCAGCCACCAGATACTCCCCCTGACCTAACTTGGCGTTACCCTGCAGTTCGTTTAAATCACCACCCACAATGATCGTGGGATCTAGCCCATTACGTTCAAGAGCCAGGGCGACCATGGCCGTGGTTGTGGTTTTACCGTGGGCCCCGGCTACAGCGATTCCTTGACGAGCCTCCATTAGAGAGGCCAACATTTCACCGCGGTGGACAATGGGGATATTTTTCTTTCTGGCAGCCAGAACTTCTTCATTGCTGGACGGTACCGCGGATGACACAATCACTGCATCGATCCCATCGCTAATATGTGCAGCGGTATGTCCCTGGTAAACCGTGGCACCGAGTTGAGCCAGCTTGCTGGTCGTATCATTACTGGCGAGGTCTGAACCACTCACCCGATAACCAGCCTGGAGCAGAACCCTGGCGATTCCACTCATACCAGTTCCCCCAATACCGACAAAATGATACCACTCGCCTGCTGTTTTTAGCACGATCCGTCACTCCTTCCCGCCTAAGTCTGAACGCAGTCCCTGGAAAATTCACCTTCCCGGTCAAAATAAGACCCAAGCGGTATTAAATGTAGATACAATCATAGCCTTTGCAACAATATCTTATGCAAATAAAAAAACAGGTGTTACAACCCACAGGCTTGTCCAATCCCGACGGCCAATGTTTAGCTTTTTCGACTTACTTCCTTAATGTGGTTAATAATCTCATCCAGGGCGTCTGGTTGTCCACAGCTTTTCGAAGCAGCCGCCATGCGTGCCAGCCTTTTCCGATCGCTGAACAGCCGATCAAGAACACCAAGCAGCCGTTCTCCCGACAATTCCCGGTCAAGGATCAATTCCGCCGCCCCGCGCTCAACCAGAGAGCGGGCGTTAAACTCCTGGTGGTTTTCCGCGGCAAAAGGATAAGGGATCAAGACAGCGGGAATCCCTTTAGCGGTAATCTCCGCCAGTGTAGCCGCGCCTGCCCGGCATACCACCAGATCGGCCACCGCCAGAGCGTTCTCCATATCATATACATAAGGGGTAACCATAATATTCCCACATTTCGCCAAATCTATACCCATTTCCTGGAGATTGGCCATTGTATCGTCATAACCAGCCTGCCCGGTAACAAAAACGATCTGCCGGTCATGCCGATTCTGCCAGGCTAGTAAGACCTGACCCATGGCCCGGTTGATGCTCTGCGCCCCCCGGCTGCCTCCCACCACCAGCAGGGTAAACTTAGCGGGATCAATTTTCAGGCAGCGCGCCCCCACCTCCCGAGTAACCCGCAGGATTTCCGACCGAATCGGAAGCCCGGTCACAAATACTCTGGCTGATTTAGGAAAATGGCGAACCGAATCAGGAAAAGTAGTCAGAACCCGATCAACTCGTCCCGCCAGAAAGCGGTTAGTAATGCCTGGTAACGCGTTTTGCTCATGGATTACCGTTGGTAACCCCATCAGGCTGGCTACCATGACCACCGGGCCGCACACATATCCACCGGTGCCGACGACCACTGTCGGCTGAAAATCACGCAAAACTCGATAAGCCTCAATAAAACCTTTAATTAACTTAACGCCGGTCTTAATTATTCGCCAAGACACACGGCGCTCCAGCCCTTCCGCGGTGACGGTGCGGAAACGGTACCCCTCCTTGGGAACAATTGTAGCCTCCATCCCCTGTTGGGTCCCAACAAAAAGAATCTTCACCTTTGGTTGGCTTTCCTTCAGACCCCGGGCGATCGCCAGGGCTGGGTAAATATGTCCGCCCGTCCCGCCTCCAGTTAAGACCACCCGCACAGTCGGTACCTCCAAACGTTGAAAGTATTGGTCTTCATACCAGCTCTTAATGATTACTTTGCCGTAGTGTACCGCGAAATATTTAAGAGTATCCCCACCCCGATCATCGTAAACAACAATGACGAGCCTCCGTAGCTCAGAAACGGCAGAGTGATGCCAGTAACCGGCAGGCTACCTGACACCACACCAATATTAATAATCGCCTGTAAGGAAATCATGCAGGTGATGCCAGTAGCCAGCAAACTGCCAAAGGAATCTGGACAGGTTATCGCCACTCTTAACCCCCGCCACGCGAAGAGGAAAAACAGAGCCACCACCAGGACGGCGCCGATGAAGCCCAGTTCTTCACCCAGGATCGCAAAGATGAAGTCGGTGTGCTGCTCAGGTAAATAGAATAACTTCTGCCGGCTCCGGCCAAGGCCCATCCCCAACAATCCCCCGGACCCGATTGCGTATAGCGACTGAATGGTCTGAAACCCTTCATCCAGGGCATATTTCCAGGGATCAAGGAAAGCGATCCAGCGTTCCATGCGGTATGAAGCCGTTACGCTCGCCACCGCAACCAGAGCTATGCCCATCAGAGCCAAAAAAACTAAATGACTGGTACGCGCCCCGGCGGCAAACAACAACAAAAAGGTTGTGCCACAAATAGTCACGGCCGTTCCCAGGTCGGGTTGGAGCATGACCAGGCCGGCCACTACCCCCACAATAGCCAAGTGCGGGAGAACCCCACCAACAAAAGACTGAATCCGGTCTTGATAATTACTTAGACTTTTGGCCATAAAGAAAACCAGGCACAGCTTCATGACTTCAGAGGGTTGAAAAGTCAGTGGGCCAATTCCCACCCAGCGGATCGCTCCTTTAGCCCCTTTACCCACACCGGGGACCAGAACCAGCACCAGGCAAAAAAGTCCAATCAGCAAAATGGAGCCGGCAAACCGCTTTAAACGGTAATAATCAATATTCATCATCGAAATCATCGCCAGGATACCGATAACGCTCCAGAGTAGTTGTCTTTTCAAGAAATAATATTCATCATTATAATTAATCCCAGCCTTAACCGCACTGGCGCTAAAAACCATGATCACGCCAATTGACAGGAGAAGAATCGTCACCAGAAAAATGATAAAGTCAGGTGACTTTCTCGGCAAACGCATGGCCCTACCCCCTCAAGGACCGCACTACCTGCTTGAACAAATCGCCTCGCTCCTCAAAATTGTTAAACATATCCCAACTGGCGCAGGCTGGAGATAGTAAAACCACGTCCCCAGGCTCAGCCAGTTTTGAGGCCATGATCACTGCTTCAGGGAAAGTAGTCGCCTGATGTATATTGGTAAAACCTGTTTTTTCTACCGCCTGGCGGATAGCCCCTGAAGCCTGGCCAACCAGCACCAGGTCCTTAACCTTATGTCGGATCATCTGAGCAAATTCAGTAAAATCACTGCCTTTGTTCTTTCCGCCGGCGATCAGCACAATCGGTTCGCTATAAACGTCCAGTGCCTTCATGGCCGCATCGGGATTAGTCCCTTTGGAATCATTGATGTATTTCACACCATTAATCTCCGCGACAAATTCTAGCCGGTGCGGCACACCCGGGAACTTGCGGAGTGAGTGGGCAAGGCTCTCCGGCGTCACTCCCAGGACCCAAGTTGCACCTACCGCCGCCAGGGCATTCTCCAGGTTATGGGCCCCCTTGATCCCGATCTCCAGCGTAGGACAGATGACTGTTTCTATCTCGTCCATCCTGACAACTACCTGACCGCTTCGGACAAAAACACCTTCGTTTAATTCTTGTTTCCGGCTGAAGAAAATCACCTGTCCAGGTACCTGGTCAGCCAAACCGCGGACGATTTTGTCATCATAATTGAGCACGGTAAAATCACCTGGCTGCTGACGCGCGAATATTTTCGCCTTTGCCCGGGTGTACTCGTCCATGGTGCCATGTCGGTCAAGATGGTCCGGCGTTATATTCAGGATCACGGCCACTTTCGGTCGAAATTCCTCGCTACGTTCTAATTGAAAACTGCTCACCTCAGCCACCACCACGTGCGCTGGGGTCAGTTTCGTGACTTCTTCGATTAGGGGAAGGCCAATATTGCCTCCCACTAAAACCGGGAAGCCAGCCTCCTGAAGAATTTGCCCGATCAGAGCCGTAGTTGTAGTCTTACCGTTGGTCCCAGTTATCGCCACAAAGGAAGCAGGAGAAAACCGGTAGGCCAGTTCTAACTCACTCAAAATAGGGATATTATCGGCCAGCGCTTGCTGCACGGGAGGAATCGTCAACGGTACTCCGGGGCTAATAACGATCAAATCGGTACTGGCTGGGCTGACAGGAGGGTAACCCCCAGCCCACACAGTAATTCCCGACTGCTTGAGTTCTGAAACCACCGCCCCCAATTGCTCTTCTGTCTTAACATCACAGGCCGTCACCATGGCCCCCCGGTGGTGAAGAACCTTCGCCGCCGCCAGTCCGCTTCGTCCAAGTCCAATAACCAGGATTTTTTTGTTCTGTACTTCCACTGTTAATCAACCTACCCTTCATATGGAAAGTTATGCAAACTCAAGATCCCTAAAATAGCCAGGACAGCCGCCAGCGCCCAAAAAGTGTACACTACCCGTTTTTCAGACCAACCCGCCAACTCAAAGTGGTGATGCAACGGGCTCATCAGGAAGATCCGTCGTCCGGTTAAACGGAAAGAGATCACCTGCAAAATGACTGACAGGGTTTCAATAACAAATATACCCCCGATCACGACCAGCACCAGTTCGGTCCGGGTTATAATTGCTAGAGCAGCCAGGGCCCCCCCAAGGGCCAGAGAGCCAGTATCACCCATAAAAATTTGTGCCGGGTGCCGATTGAATTTTAAGAAACCCAGACACCCACCGGCCATAGCTCCCGCATAAACGGCCGTCTCCGGGAGACCCGTCATGACGCCAATCAGGACATAGGCCAGGGAAGCAAACATCACCGTCCCCGCCGCCAGTCCGTCCAGACCATCAGTTAGGTTGACCGCATTCGCTGCACTAACAACAACAAAAGCCGCAAACGGGATATACAGCCACCCCATATCCCAGGTCATACTAGTTAACGGAACCCCAATCACCGTGCCCCGACCAAGCTCGGTTACGGCCAACAAACCTACCAGCAAACCGAGGCCAATTTGTCCAGCCAGCTTTTCCCTGGCTCTCAGTCCCAGAGGCCGCTTTTTCACCACTTTAATAAAGTCATCCAAAAAACCAATCAACCCGTAACCCAGAGTTGTTGTCAATAAGATCCACACAGTCATGTTGCGCTCACTAAAGAAGATGGCTGCGGTGGTGATCGCTGCCAGAAACATTAACCCACCCATCGTCGGCGTACCCGCTTTTTGCAAGTGCGCCTGTGGACCATCGTCGCGAATACGTTGCCCAAACTTCAGATGGCGCAAGATTGGGATAAGGAAAGGCCCGATAATTAGACAAATTACCCAGGCCACGAAAAAGGAACACAGGCTTTTGAACAAGACGTTTTCGATCATTGACCCTTAACCCCCATTGAATTGCTTCGTCTAAGGGTAACTAAGCCAGAAGAGCGCGAACAATCTCTTCCATCTTCATCCCCCGCGAGCCCTTAACCAGAACAACATCCTGAGGGTCTAAAACTCGTTGCAACTGGACAATGGCGTCCTCGTTTTTCGCTACCGCCTCAACCCGCTCAGCCGGAAGGCCGGCTTCGAGCGCGGCAGCCGCGATCTGCTCAGCCAGTTCTCCCACTGTAAGCAGGTAATCAATTCCCAGTTCCGCCGCCAGCCGACCCACTTCCCGGTGGCCTGGCCCCGCGTATGCCCCCAGCTCAAACATACTCCCCAGCACCGCTATGGTTCGGCGGCCGTCCGCCAGTTCGACCAGGGTGTGCAAGGCTGCTTTCATTGACTGGGGGTTAGCGTTATACGCATCATTGATCACGGTCAAGCCTTCTCGCCCGCTCTCGATCTGCAGTCGCATAGCAGAAAGCCGCACCTTACGAAGCCCGCTGGCTATTTCCTCTAAGGTTAAACCGAGATTATATCCCACTCCCACCGCCGCCAGAGCATTGAGTACGTTATGTACCCCCGGAATGGGTAAATGAACGTCAGCCGTCATTCCCGCGATCTGGACGGTGAACCGGCTTCCGTCTTTACCCAGCAGTTGGATGTTGCGCGCCATAATCTCCGCTGGTTGTTCGAGACCATAGAAAAAGACGCGTCCTGGAGCATAACGGCTGATTTCGCGAACCTGGAAATCGTCTCCGTTAAGGATCGCCACTCCATCAGGAGGCAAAGCCTCGAGGAGTTCAGCCTTGGCCCTGGCGATGTTGGCCTGAGAGCCGAGCAATTCCAGATGCGTATGGCCGATATTAGTGATCACCCCCAGCGTCGGCTGAGCGATCTGACACAAAGCAGCGATCTCTCCCCGTCCCCGCATGGCCATTTCAATTACCGCTGCCTGGTGCCTGGACGTTAACTTCAGCAGAGTAAGCGGTAAGCCGATTTCATTATTAAAATTGCCAGCGGTTTTTAAGGTTAACCAGCGTTCTGATAAAACCGCCGCGATCATATCTTTCGTGGTGGTTTTGCCAGTACTGCCGGTCACACCAATCACTGGGATATTAAACAGCTGACGGTAGTATTGCGCCAACTGTTGTAGGGCCTGACGCGTATCCGCCACGCGGACCAACGGTTTCCCCCGGTCTTCCGCCGCTACTTCCACCTGTTCAGAAACAACTGCACCCGCGGCACCGGCGGCCAGGGCCGATGCAACAAAAGCGTGCCCATTAAAACGTTCACCTCGCAGGGCAATAAACAACTCTCCCGGCTGGATTTGCCGGCTATCGGTGCCGACGCCGCAAAATCTTGCCTCCGGCTCTCCTTGCAGAAGTTCACCAGCCACAGCCTGGCAAAGTGTTGACACCAACATTTCTTCCATATTTACATGCTCCTCAGGATTTCTCGGGCCACTTCCCGGTCATCAAAAGGAAAAACCTGATTACCAATGATCTGGTATGTCTCGTGACCTTTTCCGGCAATTACTACCAGATCGCCCGGCCTGGCTTTCTGCAATGCGGCAGCTATGGCCGCTCGGCGGTCCGGAATAACCTCATACTGGTCACTCACTTTTGCCATGCCAGGGATTATATCCTCAATAATCTTCAGGGGGTCCTCAGTCCGCGGATTATCACTGGTAATGACCGTAAAATCACTATAACGGCCCGCAACCTCACCCATCAATGGGCGTTTCGTCCGGTCGCGATCCCCGCCACAACCAAATACCGTCAGCACCCGCCCAGACGTGATCTCACGAGCCGTCTGCAAGATGTTCTCCAAACCATCAGGGGTGTGGGCGTAATCAACGATAACGGTGAACTCCTGACCACAGTCAATCAATTCAAATCTCCCTGGTACACCGGTTACCGCCTGCAAGGCCGTTTGAATGTCCCCTATAGAAACCCCTTCTTGCCAGCCGACACAAACAGCCGCCAGGGCGTTATAGACATTGAACAAACCGGTCAACTGCAGGCAGAGCAGAAATTCACCTGCTGGGTAATTGACCACCATCGATGTACCCCGGGGTGTAACCACAACCTCCCGCGCCGTCACCGTCGCAGCTCGGCTTACTCCATATGTAACGACAGGTACCTTGGTCCGTTCGATCAAATAAGAACTATTGGGATCATCAGCATTAATTACCGCGTATTTAGGAGTTCGCTTGAAATCGAGCTGTCCAAGTTCACTAAACAGTCGAGATTTGGTCGCTAAATAGTTAGTTAAGTTTTGATGAAAATCCAGGTGATCTTGCGTGAGATTGGTAAACACAGCCACGTCGTATTCGCAACCACTCACGCGGTCTAAGGCCAGTGCGTGTGACGAGACTTCCATTACCGCCACATCAATTTTAGCTTTGACCATCCGGGCTAATAATTCTTGCAGGTCGAGCGATTCTGGGGTCGTGTGCTCAACTGGCAAAACCTCATCACCAATTTTGTTGTATACCGTGCCAATCAGTCCGACTTTATATCCAGCTTGTTTGAGGATGGCTTCTATTAAGTGGGTGGTCGTAGTCTTGCCATTGGTTCCTGTTACACCAACCATGCGGAGCTGACGCGAGGGATCTTGATAAAAGGCTGCTCCCATCTCACTCAGGGCCCACCTGGTGTTGGCGACCCGGATGACCACCACGCCGGCTGGAGGATTAATCTCCTTTTCCACCACCACCGCTACCGCACCGTTATTAACAGCACTATCAATGTACAGGTGACCGTCGGTTTTAAACCCGGTAATACAGACAAACACCATCCCCGGTCGAACTCGACGCGAATCATAGGCAATTCCCGTGACCTCGATGCGAGGGTCACCGCTAATAGATTTAACATTAATTCTTCTTACTAATTCTTCCAGGTTCACCGCTCGGCCTCCTGTTCTTCCTTTATAACACTCATTTTCTATTATTTCCTTGATTTTGTCAAAATAATAATACTTCCTAATTTTTTATTGCCGCTGTCCTGATGGAGGTTGAAACTCGACCGTGACAATGCTCCCCGTCTTGACAACAGTTCCCGGCTCGATATGTTGCCGTGTGGCCATCCCTGTCCCCCGAGCATCCAAGCGCAGCCCGATCGCCCCCAAAATTTGGGCCGCTTCGCGCATGGTCTTACCAGTTACATCTGGTACAGTCACGTTCTGAGGCATAACCGCCTCACCCCTAACCGGTCCGAGATAGAGGAGCACACTGGTCTTAGGAGCAACCTCGGCTCCACTCAACGGAGTCTGACCCCAAACCCGCTGTCCTTCGCCTTCAACAATCGCTGTCAGGCCAACTTTAGTCAGCATTCCTACCGCCTCATCGAGCGACAAATTGATCACATTGGGAACTGATACCAATTTTTGCGCTGGTTCACCCACACTCCCCTGGCCAGACTCACCCTGTGCCGGCACCTGCAGGTAGCGCAAGGTATCACAAACCAGTTCCTTAAATACCGGGGCCGCGACCCAACCACCATAGTAAGGGTAACCTTTCGGCGCGTCAATCACGACCAGCGCCGCGATCCGGGGATTATCCGCCGGCGCAAAACCGATGAAAGAAGCCACGTACTCATTGGCCAGGTACCCACCACCGGGAGCAATTTTTTGCGCGGTGCCCGTCTTACCGGCCACCCGGTAACCTTCCACGTAAGCGTTTTTCCCAGTGCCGTCTCTGACAACTCCTTCCAAGATCATGCGGAGCTCCTGCGCCGTCTCTTTCGAGATGACCTGCCGCACCGGCTCAGGCTGTACTTCTCGAATTAGTTTGCCTTCTTTATTGTAAATCGCCCGAACAAGGTGGGGTTTCATGTACAAGCCATCATTGGCTATGGCTGAAATAGCGCTAATCATTTGGAGCGGGGTAACGGCATTGGCCTGACCAAACGACATAACGGCCAAGTCAATTTGTTTGGCTCGCGCCTGCGGCACCAGGATTCCCGCCGCTTCCCCGGGGAGATCGATACCCGTCTTCTCACCGAAATTAAAGGCGCGGACATATTTGTAGAATTTGTCCAAACCCAAACGCAACCCAACGGCAACAAAACCCACGTTACAAGAATTATATACCACCTCACGGAAACTCTGGCTGCCGTGCGCTCGATTCTGAGCGCAACCGATTGTTTCCTTCCCGACTTTAATATACCCGGGATCGTAGAAACGGTCATCCGGACGAACAACCCCTTCCTCTAAGGCAGCCGCTGCGGTAACAATCTTGAAGGTTGATCCTGGTTCATAACTGTTGGAAATAGCGATATTGCGTCGATTAGCCGCAGGAAAGTCGTTGTAGTTATTCGGGTTATAGGTCGGTCGGTTCCCCATGGCCAGGACTTCACCCGTTTTCGGGTCCATGACAATGATCGTCGCGCTTTTCGGTTGGCGGGCAGCGACAATTTTATCCAGTTCGCGTTCAACGATGTACTGGATGGTCTCATCAATCGTCAGAACAATATTGTGTCCGTCCTCTGGTGGAATGTACTTGTGGATCGCCTCAGGGATCTGCCGTCCCATAGCGTCATGCTCGATTACGATTCGGCCGGGAATCCCCCCCAATTCCTTATCGTACCACTTGTCAATTCCCTCTAAACCGGTGTTATCGGCGCCAGATATCCCCAAAACATGAGCCGCCAGAGAATCTTTCGGGTAAAAACGCTGGCTCTTCTCGGCGAATCCAATTCCGGGCAGGTTTAAGGCTTTGATCTGCTGTACTTGATTGGGAGGGACTTTCAGTTTAATCCATTCGTGACGGGAGTTGCGGGTGATCTTTTCCCAAATTTTTTGTTCATCCATCTCCAGGATCTCAGCCAGCTTTTGCGCAATGTATTTGTCTTTTTGGGAGTGCTTCACTTCTGCCGGGATGGCATACAAAGCATCAGAACTAATACTAATAGCCAATTCCCGCCCATTGCGGTCATAAATAATGCCCCGTTTGGCCTCAACCGGTACGTCCCGCATACGGTTATTCAAAGCTCGTTGCTGTAGTTCACTGCCCCGTACGATCTGGATCCATCCCAGACGCAAGGCAAGGCCCGTGAGTACCAGGCCTAGTATTAAAAACAAACTGGTTATTCTTTTTTTTACCACGACCGTTGTTGTTGTCAATTACCCTCGCCCCTTTTGGTTCCGCTCGGGCTTGCCATTTTAACAACAGATTTGGGTCTAATGTGTGGTTACCGACCGCGCTTATCCCTGTCTGAATATCAGCGACTTGGTAAACTGGCCACCATCTGGGCTGCCGCCTCAATTAATGGATGGCGATTCTTGGTCGGCGCTTCAAGCGCACTGGCCGCTTGTTTATTAGCCGCCAACGTAGAAGCTCCTTTACCCGGACTCACCGGCTGGTTACGTGCCACCTGCAGCATTTCAACCTCTTGCGGTTTTACCATCCCAAGACGAGTAGTGGCTACCTGTTCAATCCGGTCCAAGGACTTGAGCCGGGCAACCTCCAGTTCCAGGTAAGCATTCTCCTTCTTGATCGACGCTATCTCGTTCTGGAGGGCAACGACCTGATAGCCGAGCCGAACGGAATATAAATAATAAAAAGTCAAAACCAGGCCAAACACAAATCCGCTTAACACCGCGCCAACTAACAGTACTTTCAGTCCAACCTTCCGCCTGTGTGTAAGTTTAGCCCGTCGCTGAGGTGTCGGATTGTTCCTGGACAGTTCATAGTAATCATATCTCTGCGGCGCTACTATCAAGATTATTCACCCTCCTTCTAGTTTAGAACTAGCCTCGCCGGTATCGTCATGGCTATATTCGCTCCGCCACCCGCATTTTCGCGCTGCGGGACCGGGGATTTTTCTCAACCTCTTCGGCCGAAGGAACAACCGGCTTCCTAGTAAGCACCTTTAACAACGGCTGACGGTGGCAAGTACAAACTGGTAACCCGGGTGGACAGATACACATCTGCGCCCCAGCCTGAAAAACTTGCTTAACCAGCCGGTCCTCCAGAGAATGAAAAGAGATCACCACTATCCGTCCTCCCGATTGCAGCAGTTGAATGGAATCGTTTAAGGCTCTCTCCAGCACCCCTATTTCGTCATTGACGGCAATGCGTAAGGCCTGAAAAGTGCGTCGTGCCGGGTGCGGGCCAGTCCGCCTGGCTGCGGCCGGGATAGCAGCTTTAATTACCCCTACTAATTCACCCGTAGTCAAAATCGGTTTATACTTTCTTCTAGCGACGATGAACTCGGCGATCCTTTTTGCCCATCGTTCCTCACCGTAGTTGGTGATCAGTCGGGTTAAATCCTGGACAGACAGTTTATTCACCAGTTCAGCAGCGCTAGGACCGTCTTCAGGATTCATACGCATATCTAACGGGGCATCTTGTTGAAAGCTAAAGCCTCGCTCACCTTCATCAATTTGATAAGAAGACATCCCCAGATCAAACAAAACACCGTTTATCGCCCCAATGCCTAATTCCTCAAGAACCTCTTTGATTCGCGCAAAATTGGTCTGCACCAGGGTAACCCGTTCATCGGCCAACTTCTGCCGCGCCGCTGTTAGAGCAGCCGCATCCTGATCCAGTCCGATCAGACGCCCATTCCGGCCGAGTCGCCGTAAAATTTCCCAACTGTGCCCGCCGCCACCAGTGGTACAATCAACATACACACCAGCTGGCTCAATTTTAAGCCAATTAATCACTTCCTTTAACATCACCGGTTGGTGATAAAATTCCATCGGTCTCCTTCTCCACCTTGATTCATTAACAAATATCATTATGTTTAGCATAACCGCAGGACATAATTAAATCCCTAAATCAACGATCTTTTCGGCAATTTCTTCGTATGACTGTTCGGCCTGCTGGCTGTATTTCTCCCATTCTTCCTTGCTCCAGACTTCTACTCGGGTAGACACCCCGATAATCACAACATCACGTTCAATTCTCGCAAACTCCCGCAGGTTACCTGGTAGGAGGATCCGCCCTTGCTTATCAACCTCACACTCGGTGGCCCCCGAAAAGAAAAACCGCACAAACGCCCGTGCGTCAGCTTTAGTAAAAGGAAGGGTTTTCAACTTCTCTTCAATTACCTGCCACTCCGAGAGGGGGTATAAAAACAAACAGTTATCCAAGCCCTTGGTCGCGATAAATCTATCACCCAGGGCTTCGCGGAACCGTGCCGGGATTATTAACCGTCCTTTGGGGTCTATGGAGTGCTGATACTCCCCCATAAACATACCCGTTCACCCCACCGCGAGGACAATTTCCTCCACTTTCCACCACTTTATACCACTATATTCTACTTTCGCATGTAATCTCCTGCTGCTGTATAACTTTTCCTAAATCTTTTTTCCAGACAAAAACGCGTGTCACTAAGATTTTTCGCGCTCCTGCGGTATTTTTCATAAGAAAAGCAGTTAAAAATGATGCGTAAGTCCTGGGACCTAAACCCAAAAAGCCATCAACAACAGCGGGCCAGAAAAATACCAAGCCCCTAGTCTTCCCACCAGGCTCTTGGTTACCGTAAATAAATTTTTATCAACAGCAACAGACCATATAAAAGACCAAGATCCTGGTCTCTCCACCAGGATCTTGGTCACCGTAAATGTTTTATTCCTGTATCCGTTTATGCTCATGTTACCGCCCAGACACAAACTCTACAATCGATACACTTCTTCACCACTTAATGTACGAATTCCCTTTTCGTTCAAAATCACCATGGCGGCGGCCGGGTTTTCCACCCGGAAAACCACCAGGGCATCGTCCGCTGGTTTGGACACAAAAGCATAGAGGTACTCAATGTTGATCCCGGCCTCGCCCATCGCTTCCAGCACGGTAGCCAGGCCGCCCGGCGAATCCTGAACCTCCACGGCGATAACCTCAGTCTCACTCACCGTAAAACCGGCTTCCTTTAGAACCTGATAAGCCTGCTCCGGTTGATTGACGATCAACCTCAGAATCCCAAAGTCCGCGGTATCCGCGATCGACAACGCCCGGATATTGATCCCGTGATCTCCCAAAACCCGCGTGACGCGTGCCAAGCGTCCCGCCTTGTTCTCTAAGAAGATGGAGATTTGTTTTACAGTCATCCCGCGCCCCCCTTTTATTTTTTTATTTATTTCTACTTTTAGTATACTACACGGTAATCGTCTTTACCTCACCTTTCAGGTAACACGGTTAGACTTTCTGTTTTCAGGTTTCCATCTTTGGAGACCTGGCAGCCCAGCCCAAGTAAAGGGCATTCCTGACAGGTCGGTTTCCTGGCGCGGCAGAGTCGATTGCCCAGGGCATCAATCAAGGCATGGTATTCATTAAACAGCTTAACATCGGTTGGTAGATGGTACATAAAGAAACGCTGCATCTCCGCATAGCTTACTTTCGGCTCAAACACACCCAGCCGCTGAAAAATCCGGTGGGTGTAGGCATCGATCACAAAGATCGGGTATTCGCCCGCATACAAAAGAATCGAGTCGGCTGTCTCGGGCCCTATGCCGTTCAGGCCCAGGAGTTCTGGACGTAGTTTGGCTAATGGCTCAGT
This sequence comes from Bacillota bacterium, assembly GCA_013178045.1. NCBI lineage: Bacteria > Bacillati > Bacillota > Bacillota bacterium. The sequence goes on along the minus strand of JABLXP010000004.1, from coordinate 64,746 downwards.
AAATAATCTGGCCAAACTGCCCCCGTATTTCTCCACCAGGAAATTAATGAAAGCCTTCAGCTTCTTTGCCTTGGCCCGGTAGTACCGGGTGGGGACAATCAGGCTGGCGATTTCTTCAACTTCGGCCTGGTGCAGGCCCTCCACACTGAGTAACCCGGCCTCTTTCAGATTGGCGATGGCTTTTTCCACGTTCCGCCAGGCCACCGACTGCGTGAGGATCGCTCCGACCACTACTTCAAAAGGCGTCTCCGCCGGCCACCAGTGTCGGGGACCAAAATGATTATAGAGTCGGGTGTAGACCTCCATGAGGAAGTCACCCGGGGAAACCTCCTTTCTTCCAACCACCATCTCCGTCAGAGTCTTCTCCTTCCTCTTCATCTGCAAGTTGTCCCCCTGAATTTTTCGAGAGACTGGTCAAACCATCCGCCCTTTATCAGGACATGACGACAACCAGGCAGACCGTATCACCAGTTATATGTCCTGGCCAGCAACATTTTACCAGATCATAACGCCCCTTGATCATCTTTCCCACCAGATTTTACCCTGGGAAGCCGCCCGGCCTGCCGAGCCGCTTCGCGCAGAATAAACTCGATCTGGGCGTTTACACTCCGGAATTCATCAGCTGCCCAGCGCTCCAGCACTTCATACAGTTTGGAATCAATTCGTAACAGAAAACTTTTCTTCGTGGCCATAATTCTCGCCAGCTAATACAAACTTCCAGTATTTATTACGGGCTGTGCCGCCCGATCAGAGACAATTGCCACCAATAGATTATTGATCATGGCGACTTTTCGCTCTTCATCAAGTTCAACCGTACCATCCTGCTGCAGTTGAGTAATCGCCATCTGGGCCATGCCCACGGCGCCTTCAACAATCTTCTGCCGTGCTGCCAGGATCGCCGTTGCCTGTTGCCGTTGCAGCATCGCGCTGGCGATCTCGGTGGCGTACGCCAGATGAGTCAGGCGCGCCTCCATAACCTCAACGCCGGCCACCGTCAGCCGTTCCTGGAGTTCACGGGCCAGTTCACCCGCTACTTCGTCAGCATTTCCCCGCAACGAGTATCCCTCATCCTGAAAAATATCGTATGGATACTTGGTGGCAACGTGACGCAGGGCAGCTTCGCTTTGGATTTCGACGAACTTCTCGTAATCATCGACATCGAACATGGCTTTAGCCGAATCAATTACCTTAAAGACCACCACGGCAGCAATCTCGATGGGATTACCCTCCACGTCATTCACTTTCAATGTTTTACTGTTAAAGTTGCGCACCCGCAAGGAGACCTTTTTCTGTACCGCTAGTGGAACATTAAACCAAAAGCCGCTGTCCCGGATGCTGCCGATATAACGGCCGAAAAAAGTCAATACTTTGGCCTCATTAGGCTGAACAACATTGATGCCCGTCGCCAGCAGAATCGCCAACACCACCGCGACCACCCCGGCCACAATTTCCTGCTGGATGAAAAAGTAAATCGATCCCCCAAGCAGCAAGAGAATCATCGCCAGCGGCAGAAACCCGTTAATCCGCCAAGCCTTCTGTTCCGTCAAAATAATCCCCTCCATCTTAGTATCTTATTGATATTGCCATGATATCATTTCTGGTGTAAAAAGTAAATTGCCAAATTTATATGGTGCAGACCGTTGGCTATCTTAAGCCACAAAAAAAGGAAACCCCACCCATGCCGTGGGGCCGATGTTTTGAACCTGCTCTCGGCAGGTGGGTGCCCTCCTGAGTGTCTTTGATGTCCCCTCGCTGGGGGCATATCAGCCACAGCCAGAGTCCAGGCTCCCTATGTGTTGGTGTTGGCTCAAAACTTATCGGCAGCTTCACGAACACAGTAGGGCGTTAACCTACAAACGTTCAATTTTTCCATCTCAATATTACCATAGTCCCAGGCCTCATTCAAGTGCCAAGTACCTCTAACCCTTTGGGTTCCAGCCTTTTTCAAAATTACACGACCGGGACCAAACACCCAGGTTGTTTCTGAAAGCCTGCTCTGAGTCCATTCACTTTTTGACCGCTACGTCGAGCCGAATGTGCAGTTCCCTGACTTGTTTGGGTGTCACTGGCGATGGTGCCCTGGTCATTAAGTCAGTCGCGCTCTGGGTCTTAGGGAAAGCGATTACATCCCGAATGCTCTCCCGACCAGCCATCAGCATGACCAACCGATCCAACCCAAAGGCGATTCCACCATGAGGAGGAGTTCCATACTCAAAAGCTTCCAGCATAAACCCAAATTTCTCCTGAACCTCATCATCAGTTAAACCCAAAAGGCGGAACATTTTTTCCTGAATCACTCGACGGTGAATCCGGATACTTCCTCCGCCAACCTCAATTCCGTTCAAGGCTAGGTCATACGCCTTCGCCCTGACCTTGCCGGGATCAGTATCCATCAACGGAATGTCCTCATCTACCGGGGAAGTAAATGGATGGTGCATGGCCACCCAGCGTTTTTCTTCGTGGTCGTATTCTAGTAATGGGAATTCCACGATCCAGACAAATTTAAACTCATCCCGGTCGATCAGGTTTAAGCGATTCCCCAGTTCCAGACGGAGATGGCCAAGGGCGTCAGCCACCACCCCTGGCTGGTCAGCGACAAACAGCAACAAGTCACCTGGTTTGCCCTCCAAACGCTGGATTAGTGTCTGCAACTGCTCCTCGGTAAAGAACTTGGCAATCGGCGATTTGACTCCTTCCGCCGTTATCTGCATCCAGGCCAGACCTTTTGCTCCATAATTTCCCACAAAGCTGGTTAAATCATCCAGTTCTTTACGGGAGAAGCTGGCGCAGCCCACAGCATTTATGCCTTTGACCTGGCCGCCTTCCTTCAACGCATTGGTAAACACCTTGAACTCAACATTATTCACCAGATCAGAAACATCTTTCAATTCTAGACCAAACCTTAAGTCGGGCTTGTCCGAACCAAAACGATTGATCGCCTCTTGATACGTCAGTCGTGGAAATGGCGTCGTTAATTCTCTGCCCAGGGCTTGCTTGAAGATGTGCGCCACCAGTTGTTCCATCAAACTCAAAATCTCATCCTGGTCTATGAACGACATCTCTATATCCAGTTGAGTGAACTCAGGTTGGCGGTCGGCCCGGAGGTCTTCGTCCCGGAAACACCGCACGATCTGGAAGTATTTCTCCATCCCCGCCACCATAAGAATCTGCTTGAAGATCTGTGGTGACTGGGGCAATGCATAAAATTCGCCTGGGTGAACCCGGCTGGGCACAAGGTAGTCCCGTGCCCCTTCCGGTGTGCTCTTCGTCAGCATAGGGGTTTCGATTTCGAGGAAACCCCGCTGGTCGAGAAAATCACGCATTGCCTTGGTTACTCGGTGGCGCAGGATCAGATTGCGCTGCATTTCCGGCCTTCGTAAGTCCAGGTAGCGATACCGCAGGCGAATAATCTCATCGACGTCAATCCCATCCTCAATGTAGAATGGCGGAGTCTTTGCCTTATTAAGAATGCGGGTTTCCCTCGCATAAACCTCAATTTCACCTGTAGCTAGGTTAGGATTAACCGTACCCGCCGGGCGCTGTCTGACCTCTCCAATTACAGCCAGCACATACTCACTGCGAACGATTTCTGCTTTGGCAAAGGCCGATTGGCTCACCTCTGGGCTGAATACCACCTGTACCAGACCCGACCGGTCGCGCAGGTCAACAAAAATAAGTCCTCCGTGGTCACGCCGCCGCTGAACCCAACCCATTAATACCACTTTCTGTCCAACTTGAGCACTGGTCAGTTCACCACAGGAATGAGTTCTTTTTAACCCCTGGATTGATTCACTGGTTTCAGTCATCTTCTTGACTCCTCCCACCATTTATATTAAATCAAGTTCCTTCTGCAAATCGTCTTCGAGCCGCGACCTGAGCTGATCAGCCAGATCAGCCAATGGTAACTCCACCTGAGCACCCGTTGCCATCTCCCGTACAGTCGCTACCCCTCGACTCAACTCGTTGTCACCAACTATCACAGTATATTTTGCTTGATATTTATTGGCATACTTCATCTGCGCCTTTAAACTGCGATTTAAATAATCCATGTCCGCTCTGACCCCGAGCCGACGGAGCGCAAACAAGAGAGGAAATACTCGCGACCGGGCGGTTTCCCCCAGGGCAGCAATGAAAACATCGAAATTAGTTTCCACTGGCAGGTTGACCCCTTGCTGCTCCAAGGTCAGCAAGATGCGCTCCAGGCCCAGGGCGTAACCAATGCCGGGCAGCGCCGGCCCACCGCATTGTTCCATCAAGCCATTGTATCTGCCGCCACCCCCGATGGAACTCTGCGCCCCAATGTCCTTCGCCACGATCTCAAACGCGGTATTGGTATAGTAGTCCAGGCCGCGGACCAATCGCTCATTGACCACGTAAGGAATATTTAATAAATTTAAGTACTTCTGGACGGCAGCAAAGTGGGCCGCACACCCAGAGCACAAGCACCGGGTTGTCGTTGGGGCCTCTCTGGTTAAAGCCTGACAGTGTTCGCTCTTGCAGTCGAGAATCCGCATCGGGTTACGCTCGAATCGACCACGACAGTTTGGGCAAAGATTCTCCAGGTGCGGCTGCAAGAAAGCCTGCAGGGCCTCCCGGTGTTTTCCTCGGCAGTTTGGGCAACCGACGCTGTTAATCTGCAGTTCCAGGTCAGTTAGTCCTAAACGGTCGTACAAATCCATGGCCATGGCGATAACTTCCGCATCTACCATGGGGTCATTCGACCCAAACACCTCAACCCCAAACTGGTGAAACTGGCGGTACCGCCCCGCCTGGGGACGATCATAGCGGAACATCGGCCCGATGTAAAATAATTTAGTGGGCTGGGGTTGTGCCTGCAGTTTGTGTTCCAGAAAGGCCCTGACCGTTGGCGCTGTCCCCTCTGGGCGCAAGGTAATGCTGCGTTCTCCCCGATCTAAGAACGTGTACATCTCCTTTTCGACGATATCGGTAGTTTCACCTACCCCACGTTGAAACAACTCGGTATGTTCAAAAATTGGCGTCCGGATCTCAGCATACCCATACTCCCGGCAGAGTTCACGGATCTGTCTCTCCAGGTATTGCCATTTTTCGACCTCTCCTGGCAAGATATCATTTGTCCCTCGCGGACCGGTTGTTAACAAAGATACCCCTCCCTATCCTCAGCTATAATATAATAAAATATAAAATAAAAGCCCCTCATGCCAACACTAAACTTCGTGTAGGGACGAGAGGTCTTCCCGCGGTGCCACCCTAATTGAATAACCTATCGGTTACTCCGCTTCCAGCCGGTTAACGGCGGCCACCCGAGTTACCTTACTTGCTTTTTAACCTCTTTCAGGCAACCCACTCCCAGGTGTTTTTCACCTGGCCGACGTCGAGAGTCACTTTCAGTCACGGTGTCTCCTCCCTGGCGACGCAGTTCCAAGCTACTCTCCTGATCATCGCATTCAAATTTAACAAATTGCTACCATAGCAGTATTGTAGCCGAAGGGAAATTGGTTGTCAAATATTCATTAAGTTAAAAACAGCCACCACCAGGGTGACTGTTTATGAAAGCTATTTCTTTTCCGGGATCGCTTCGCCGGCTTCTGTTCCAGGAATCAGGTCAGGTTCTGGAGACAATGGTCCCCTTGGTTTGACCTTTTCGGCGGTCTTCTTCTTGCCATTAACATCCTTCTCTCTCTTCGCCACTTTTCTTCTCACCTCCTAGCTTTAGTGAAATTCGATATCTACCCGTCTTCTCGTTTCTGGCCTGGCTTTGGGTATTCTCACTTCTAATATACCATTCCTATAAATTGCTTTCGCTTCCTCTGATATCACCTTGCTGGGCAAAGCAACTGACCGTTGAAAACGACCAATAAATCTCTCCCGACGGTACATTTGTTCCTCTTGCACTTCGTTGGTGCGATTGATACTTCCACTGATGGTCAATATATTGTCGTCAACATCAATATGAACATCCTCTCGCCTTTCCAGACCTGGAATCTCGCAAGCAGCAATCACCTCACTCTCTGTCTCGTACACATCAATTCTCGGCTCGGCCACGGCCGGCGCAAATGGGAATCGTCAGGTCTCGTTAAAAAATCTGTCCATCTCTCTCCGCCATTGATCTAATTGTCTAAAAGGCTCGTATGGAATTAATGGCATTTCACTACCCCACTTTCGCGCAGTTTTTTCACTATGTATTTTGGACATTTTACTGATTAATATGCATCGACACATAAATAAACAAGTAAATGGGACTGAACAACTGTTCAGTCCCAAGTTATACAATACATGTATCAGTAATACACATTTTTAATAATCTATCTCTGGATTGTATGGCGCCTTAGGTGACTCCTTTTTCGGAGCATCAGTAACCAGTGCTTCGGTCGTCAACAGCATCGAGGCGATACTGGCCGCATTCTGCAAAGCACTGCGGGTCACTTTTGCCGGGTCAACGATACCCGCTTCAACCATGTCGACAAATTCTTCTGTAACCGCGTTGAAGCCAATTCCTCTGGACTGCCCCTTGATTTTCTCAACAATGACCGAGCCCTCAACACCAGCATTGTTGGCAATCTGACGCAGCGGCTCTTCCAGAGCTCGGGCAACAATCCTAGCGCCTACCGCCTCATCACCCTCAAGCTTCAAGGCCTGCACGGCCGGGATGACGTTGATCAGTGTTGTTCCGCCGCCAGGGACAATCCCCTCTTCAACCGCAGCCCGCGTGGCATTCAAGGCGTCTTCTACTCGGTGCTTCTTCTCCTTCAGCTCGGTTTCGGTTGCTGCACCAACCCTGATCACGGCCACGCCGCCCGCCAGCTTACCTAATCGTTCTTGCAATTTCTCTCGATCATACTCGGACGTGGTTTCTTCTAACTGGGTCTTGATCTGCTGGATTCTCACCTTGACGTTATCCTTGGAACCGGCCCCCTCAACGATGGTAGTCTTCTCCTTGGCAATTTTGATCTTCTTCGCCTGACCGAGCATGTCAAGGCCAACATTTTCTAGTTTAAAGCCGGCATCTTTGGAAATAAAGGTTCCACCTGTCAAGATCGCGATATCCTCCAGCATGGCCTTGCGGCGATCTCCGAAACCAGGAGCTTTGACCGCTGCTACCTTTAAAGTCCCCCTAATCTTGTTGACAACCAGGGTAGCCAGAGCCTCGCCTTCCACGTCCTCAGCAATGATCACCAGAGGCTTACCTGTGCGGATTACCTTTTCCAGCACCGGTAACAAATCATTTAATGAAGAAATCTTTTCCTCGTAGATTAATATATAAGGATCTTCAAACTCGGCTTCCATCGCATCCGTATTGGTGATAAAATAGGGCGATATGTAGCCGCGGTCAAACTCCATCCCTTCGACAACCTCAACCGTGGTTTCCGTCCCCTTCGATTCCTCGACGGTGATTACCCCGTCCTTGCCCACTTTATCCATGGCCTCGGCGATCAGTTCGCCAATGGTCGTGTCATTGGCAGCAATGCTCGCCACGTGACCAATCGCTTTTCTGGTTTCGACTGGGATACTGATTTTTTTGATCTCCTCTACTGCTGCTTCAACAGCTTTATCAATCCCACGTTTAATGAAGATCGGATTGGCCCCTGCCGCTACGTTCTTGAGGCCTTCCAGAACAATCGCTTGCGCTAAAACAGTAGCTGTCGTAGTCCCGTCGCCGGCTACATCATTAGTCTTACTGGCTACTTCCTTACAAAGCTGCGCACCCAGGTTTTCGTATGGATCGGCCAGTTCAATCTCTTTGGCCACAGTTACACCGTCTTTAGTAATCAACGGAGAACCAAACTTCTTTTCAATAACCACGTTTCTGCCTTTTGGTCCAAGGGTTACCTTGACCGCATCGGCAACTGTATTAACTCCCTTTTCCAAGGCTTTACGCGCTTCTATCTGGTAAGCCAACTGTTTCGCTGCCAAGACTAAATGCCTCCTTTCTGTATTTTAAAAAATCAAACTTTAAATATCGCTAAGATGTCACTTTCCCGCAGGATCAGGTATTTTTCGCCGTCTACCTTCACTTCAGTACCGCTATACTTGGCGAAAACGACCCTGTCCCCAACTTTCACCTCAGGAGCAATAGTAGTGCCATTATCTAGCGTCCGACCTGGACCCACCGCGATCACCTCCGCCTCCTGAGGCTTTTCCTTTGCTGTATCGGGTAGAATAACCCCACCAGCGGTTTTCTCTTCTTTTTCCACAACTTTTACCACTACCCGATCAGCCAGGGGTCGAAGTTGCATTGACTTCACCCCCCTCGGCGCATCTTGTTAGCACTCGTTCAGTTTGAGTGCTAACAATTATATGATAATACATGTCTAAATTGGTTGTCAATGGGTATCCCATTTGCATATCTTGCCATGCTACCTGTTTTTTTACAATTTACAATAAATAACAAGCACCTGGCCTTGACGTTGTGCCTCTGGTCACGTCAGCAGATACGCGGCAGGTGTTCCCCTTCCAGCATACCAAGAATGCGCTCGGCCCCGATCTCGGTTTTAAGTACAACCATTCCTCGAGGCTCGGCCTTAACCTCCCCTATAAGGGCAGCGTCGGCAGCCTCTGGTATTTGCCTTAACGCAGTCAGTACCTGCGAGGCAGCATCAGAGGAGACAATAATCACCATTTTTCCCTCGTTGGCCAGGTAAAGGGGATCCATACCTAACATCTCGCATGCTCCTCTAACAGCCGGAGCAATCGGTATATCTCTTTCCCGTATGTGGAAACACGTCCCCGATTGCTGGGCCAACTCATTCAAAACAGTGGCTACCCCGCCCCGGGTGGGGTCGCGCAAACACTTAATCGCCGGACCATAAGCTCTGGTAACTTCCCCTAACCGGATCAGAGGACGACAGTCACTTACAACAGGGGTAGTAAAACTCAAACCCTCGCGCTGAGCCAGGATGGCAAGCCCATGGTCACCTGCATTTCCCGTGAGGATGACTTTGTCTCCTGGCTCGATTCGTTGGGGTTGGTATTCGATACCAAGAGGCATAAATCCTACTCCGGTAGTCGTAATAAAAATACCGTCAGCACTTCCCCTTTCCACTACTTTGGTATCGCCGGTAACCAGCTTCACCCCGGCCTGACTGGCTGTTTGGGCCATGGAGTCGGCCAAAGCCTCGAGATCGGCAATCTTGAAACCTTCTTCGATTATAAAGGCTGCCGCTAAATAGAGGGGAACTGCACCTATTGCAATCAGATCGTTTACCGTTCCCGCTACTGCCAATTTACCTATGTCGCCGCCAGGAAAGAAGATAGGGGTTATTACAAAAGAGTCGGTGGTCACAGCGATGTGCTTACCGGGGAGGGAAAGGACAGCCGCATCGAGTAGGGGCTCCAGAGCGTGATTCGTCCACTTTTTCTTAAACACCCGCTCTATCAATTGTTGAGACATCTTGCCCCCGGCCCCGTGCGCCAAGAGTACTCTTTCGTCGCTCATTCTGTTCACCTCTTACTTTTTTCCGCCTTCTTTAATTAACTCTTCGACCGTAGCGGTAATAAGCGGCACAGGCTCCTTCTTGAGAGACCATGCAGGGACCAATCGGAGTACTGGGAGTACAATACCTTCCGAATAGTGGACATTCTAAAGGAGTTATCTTACCCTTTAAGATTTCCCCGCAAGAACATCCCCTGGTTGGCCTTTCAGGAAACTCGGGTAGTGCAAATTTAACACGTGCATCCCAAGCCTCATATTCCTTTCTTATAGCCAAACCGCTGGCAGGGATAGACCCTAATCCCCTCCAGCGCGCTGTCACAGGCTCAAAAAACCGGTCTATCATCTTTTGCGCCACTACATTGCCCTGAGGTTTTACAACCCGCCGGTACTGGATCTCGGCTTCGCTCCTGCCCTGCTTTATTTGAGTCAGAATCATATAGATCCCCTCTATGATATCCGACGGCTCAAAGCCGGTAACCACACATGGGCGCTTGTATCTAGCCGCCAATTCCACATAAGGCGATATACCGATAACCGTCGATACGTGTCCTGGGCAGATGAGGCCGTCCACCCTAAGTTCTGGATCAGAAAAGAGAACATTAAGAGCTGGCGGTACCAGCTTATTTAAAGACCATACCGAATAGTTCTTTATGTCTTCGGTGGCTGCCATTTCAATGCTGGCAGCTACCGCTGGGGCCGTTGTTTCGAAGCCAATACCCAGGAAAACCACTTCACGACCGGGATTAGATCGTGCCAGCGCTACTGCATCTAAAGGCGAGTAGACTACCCGTATGTCGGCCCCACGGCTTCTTTCCTGGGCCAAGGAACTCTCACTGCCCGGTACCCGCATCATATCGCCAAAAGTAGCCAGGATAACCAAGGGTTCGCGGGCCAAAGCGACTACGGCATCGATATCCGCCTGTGCCGTCACGCAGACGGGACAGCCGGGTCCTGAAATAAGCCGGATGCCTTTCGGCATCAATTCCTTTAGGCCGCTGCGGGCAATGGCCATGGTGTGCGTCCCGCAAACTTCCATTAAACTAAGTTCCAGCTTTTCTTTCCTAATTTCCTCTAAGAGATAGGTGCTGTGAAGATCAGTATTCTGCATGACCATGCAATTCCTCCAGTATACGCGTTGTCTCCTCCGCCCATTCAGGGTCTATTATCTCCATGGCAAAACCAGCATGAACCAGCACGTAGTCGTTCTCCCTTACCTCCGGCGTAAAGCGCACGCTTATCTCGACCAGATTGCCTTGTACATCGACTACAGCCATGGACTGTGGTAGTATTTTAACAACCTTAGCAGGTACACCTAGGCACATCCTATCCTATCCCCCCATCTATCAAATCCGTTAGTAATCCCTCTCACCCAACATCATCAAGCCCTATCGCCACCCCGCTATAGCAGCCTGACCCAGGGATAAACCGCCATCCCCTGGTGGTACCCGGTTCTGGTGATAGACACGAAGTCCTGCCATCTCAAGCGTTTGCGTAAGCTTGGCCAAAAGAAGTCGGTTATGAAACGATCCGCCGCTTAGAACCACATGTTCTAACCTTTTGGCCCGGGCCACCTTAGTCGCGACCTCAGCCAGCATCGATACGACAGTTCCGTGAAAGCGGGCAGCGACAAGGCCTATATCTTTTCCTTTCCTCAGGTCACCGCCAAGCTCCCTCCAGAGCGGGCGCATATCCATGATCCATTTCCCATCTTCCTGATAAACCTCACAGGAATACGGTTCACCAATACGTCCTCCTGCTGCCTCCTCCAGTTCTACGGCAGCCTGTCCCTCATAGCGGTTAAAACTGCAAATACCAAGAAAGGCGGAAACAGCATCAAATAAGCGCCCCAAGGAAGAGGTTGGCGGCGAGTTTAGCCCTCTTCGACACTGAATGATTAGCAGTTCTCTTTCTTCCTTTCCGAGGTCTTTTAGATAGCACTCAGCCCAACTTAAGGCCTCTTCTCCCCAAACATCGTAAAGATATGAGAACGCCATACGGTAAGGTCTTTTAATGGCCTGATCCCCTCCGGGCAGGGGGATATAGCGCAGGTGTCCGCAGCGTTCAAAGTGGCTGTAATCCCCAACCAGGATTTCACATCCCCAAACAGCTCCGTCCATTCCCCAACCGGTGCCATCGCAAATTATCCCAACTGCTTCCCCCGTGAGACTATTTTCTGCCATACACGAAGCCATGTGGGCCCAGTGGTGCTGAACGGCTCTTAATTCTATTCCTTCCTGGCTACGAGCCCAGCGGGTTGTCTGATATTCTGGATGAAGATCATGGACCAGAACCTCAGGTTCTACAGCCAGCATCTTCTTAAAACGCGGTATGCTGGTAATAAAACACATGTAGTTATCGTGGTGGTTCAGATCTCCCCAATGCTGACTTAAAAAAGCTTCATCACCTCGGGTTAGACAAAAGGTGCTTTTCATCTCCCCTCCCAGGGCAAGCACCGGCCGTGTTTTGAAGGGCAACTTTATTCCTTCGGGAACAAAGCCCCGGGCCCGCCGGTAAAACTGGGTCTGCCCCAGTGGTGTGACTCTGAGTACCGAGTCATCACAGGGATTGTAGATTTCGCGATTATGGATGAGAAAGTAGTCTGCTACTTCCCCGAGTTTTGCCAGGGCTTCCTCGTTATCAATTATCAAGGGCTCATCTGAGATGTTGGCACTCGTCATCACCAGAATCTCCAGGTCATCGTCGAAAAGGAGAAAATGCATGGGTGTATAGGGCAACATAACCCCTCTGGTGCTTATTCCTGGATGCAGTTCCCGTTCGGGGAGTATTGTTTCCAGATTTCGTTCCAGGATCACAATAGGGGCTTGCGGTGATGACAGCCACTCGGCCTCGTACTTGTTTACCCGGCAATACTTGTAAGCCACCTCGAGATCTCGAACCATGACTGCAAAGGGTTTTGCCTCCCGGCGCTTACGCCTACGCAAGGTTGCTACGGTCTGAGCATTAGTAGCATCACAAGCCAGGTGGAACCCCCCCAAGCCCTTTACGGCCACAATATAACCCGCTTTAAGAAGGGCTACCACCTTATCACTCGGCAACTCCTGCCCCTCGCGGTCTACAAGCTTAAGACGAGGCCCACAAACCGGACAGGCGTTGGGTTGAGCATGAAAGCGACGATTAATCGGGTTCTCGTACTCCTCCCGGCAGACAGAACACATTGGAAATACTGCCATGGTAGTGTTTTCACGATCATAGGGTACATCTTTAACAATGGTAAAGCGAGGACCACAGTTAGTACAGTTGGTGAAGGGGTAACGGTATCGGCGGTCTCCAGGGTCAGTTACCTCACGCCGGCAGTCGGCACAGACCGCTATGTCCGGAGGTACCAGCGCCTTTTTCTCCGCCTGGCGCTCGCTTTCTCTGATTACAAAATCACTTAATCCTTTAGCAGCGATGGGAAACACTTCTACCTCCTTGATACGGACCAAGGGAGGCGCCTCTTCAATTACACGGTGAAGAAATCGGTCTACCACAAGCGGTTGGCCCTCGGCCTCAATCACTACTCCAGCAGACGAATTTAAGACCCAGCCTTTAATCCCATATTCCATAGCCAGGCGGTACACATGGGGCCTAAAACCCACGCCTTGAACCACACCTCTTATCTGTATCCTTATAGCCACTGTCTTCTCATTCGTCTTCATAATCCCAGTTTACTCCTAATCGTCGCGGTGACTAAGGCTGCTTGACATCAGTAACACCTGGCAATAATATCATTGACACTCAGGATATTTTTCCCCAGCTTAACCTGCTTCATATCATTCTCCCTCGTACCAGTCAACGTACAATTCGTGTCCGGACACGAGTTCAGCCTCAATGGCTCTACACCGCGGACATCGGCGCTCAATCACATCTTGAACCGCGTAGATCGCTTGGCAATTATTGCAGCGACAGGTAATCTCCTTTTCCTCTATGTCGAGAATAGCCCCTTTAAACAGGTTATCTGTGGCCATAATCTTAAAAGCAAATCTTAGACTCTCGGGCTCAGCCATTGAGAGCTTGCCTATCACCAGCTTTATGCGTTTAATTTGTTCAATACCCTTTTCAACTGCACTCTCGCGAACCAAATCCATGATTCCTTGGGCAAGACTCATCTCATGCATACCGCTTCCCTTTCCTGTCCGGGTTCAGTACACAGGTTATCGAGCACACTTACTCTTTTCCCGCTAACATAAACACCGCACGTAAAAACACAGGTTCTCCGAACATAGTAATAAATAAATAATAGTAATATCACTATACCTTTTTCGCCAAGAAACATCAGAATCCTCTATAAACAGCCTTTTTCTCTTCTAGAACGTTGACATAGGTATATCATAAGTATGCCCAGAATGTTGTTCTGAATTGTGAGTCAGCTACTGGTTCTTTCAATTTAGCCTAATGTGTCGGCTTCCGTCTTAAACCGTGCAACATATCCTTCTTTTTGTCGAGCAGTTCATTGATTCGTTTGATATAGTCGTTGGGGTCTTTAGGGTTATAAGTATTGATTAACGTCCAGTCAGCTGGGGAGACCCATTTTGAACCAGCCCCAGCCCCCAGGCCAACAATGGTTTGTCGCTCTTCCATTACCTGGATATTGTAGAGGCATTCATGACTGGGAAAAGCGTAGCCAACATTCTCCAGGTTAGCCAGGATTCGCTTCTGCCGGTAAAGGTAATATGGTACTAGTTCCATCTCAGCAGCGACAGTTTTGGTTACTTCCAGCATCCGGCCGACTTCTTCTTCGGTCGGCAGTTTCCAGGCGACCAGTTCTTCTTTTAGCCGGGACGCTCGTTTGATCGCCATAGTGTGGACAGTCAAGTTTTCCGGCGCCAGCTTCATAATCTGTTTCATAGTCTGTTGAACATCAGCCACCGTCTCCCCAGGCAATCCAATAATTATATCCATATTTAACGTTGAAAATCCAACTCGTCGGGCCCGCTCCACCGCCTGTACAATGTCTTCAGCCGAATGAGCCCGGCCGATAGTCTGCAGGGTTTCGTCCCGCATCGTCTGGGGATTGATACTCAACCGATTGACACCCATTCCCTTGAGTAGACTCAACTTCTCATTGGATAAGGTTTCCGGTCGTCCTCCTTCCACCGTGATTTCTTTAGTCGCCGAACTGAACAAGTAATGGTTGATTTTTTCCAGCAGTTGGCCCAACTGCCCGATATCTAAACTGGTTGGCGTACCTCCACCCAGGTAGATACTCTGTACCGCATAATCATAAGTGTGCAAGACTTCACCGATCACCTGAATTTCTTTGAGCAGGGTAGTTACAAATGGTTCAACCCAGGCCCGGTGTCGAGCCAGGGGATAACCTGGAAATGAACAGTAGAGACACCGCGTTGGACAAAATGGAATTCCAATGTATACACTGACCAAGCGTTCGGCCTGCGCTGGAGTAAGAAGAAATGGTCGCTGTCGACGCGCAATTTCGTACAACAACCGGGCTTTGGCTGGGCTAACGGCGTAGTCTTCGGTCATAATTTCCAGTATGTCCTCGGCTGAGTAGCCTTCGTCGATCAAACGGTGGACCACCTTGGTCGGCCGAATACCAGTCAAAATTCCCCAGGGACCAGGCAATTTACCTGTGGCCTGGGTCAGGGTTTTGAGCACACACAGTCGAATTACACGCTTCCGTTGATTAGCCGCATCACTCTGGTTCGGCGCAGTTAGCGTCTCCCGCTGATGTGCAACAACCCGATATCCACGGTAGCCTACTAGAGAAAATTCCGCTTCTATTGCTATGTAGCCACAGGCTTCTTCTTCCCACATTTTTAACCAACCAGCTGGTTCATCTTCTTCACGCTCTGATGTTAATTGATCGTCCTGCTGCGGTTGGCCATGCTTAACTTCGGCAGTAGGGAAAAAAAGCCGCACAATGTCCTCCAAAGTTTTTCGGTGTTCAATTGCGAGCCCGTCAAGCCAGATCGTGCTCATAAGTATCTCTGAATAATCTCCCTTTCCATGATCTTTTATACTGGACCGCCATTAATGATGTTCTACCCCGGAAGGGTCAGAAGAACAGGTCATTTTCCCTGGCTTAGCACTTCGGTCCTTGATGTCCTAAATAACGGTTCACCAGATCGATGGCACAGTAATCACCACACATCGAACAAGCCTCCTGGGGAACAGGATTACGTTCCATCCGTACCCGGCGTGCCTTTTCTGGATCCAGGGCCAGTTCGAGCTGCCGTTCCCAGTTTAAACTCCGACGCGCCTCGGCCATTGCCCGGTCGCGGGCCCGGGCATTAGATATTCCTTTAACGTAATCGGCCGCGTGCGCTGCAATTCGGGAAGCGATGACCCCTTCCCGAACATCTTCCGCCGTGGGTAAACCCAGATGCTCGCTTGGGGTCACGTAACATAAGAAGTCAGCTCCTGCCACCGCCGCCAGAGCGCCACCGATAGCCGCGGCGATATGGTCATAACCGGCCGCAATGTCTGTTACAAGTGGCCCCAGGACATAAAAAGGAGCATCGAAGCAAAGGCGCTTTTGCAGTTTGACATTGGCTTCAATTTGATCCAGGGGAACATGGCCTGGTCCTTCCACCATCACCTGGACCCCGGCCTCCCGAGCTCGTTGTACCAATTGGCCCAAAATCATTAGTTCCTCAATCTGAGCGTGATCTGTAGCATCCTCCAGGCACCCTGGTCGCAATCCATCTCCAAGACTTAACGTTACATCATAGGTCCGGCAAATGTCTAACAAACGGTCAAATTGAGCATACAGGGGATTTTCCTCGTTTCGATGGAGCATCCAACCCGCCATGATCGCACCGCCCCGACTAACAATCCCCAGAAGGCGGGGTTGGATTTTCAGTCTTTCCACAATTTGCCGGGTCACTCCGCAGTGGACAGTGATAAAATCCACTCCTTCCGCCGCCTGTTCCGCGATCACCTGAAACAGTTCATCTGCTTCCATCTCCACAACTGCGCCGTGTTGCAAACGAGCTCTCACCGCTGCCTCGTAAATCGGCACAGTTCCTACCGGTACCGGAGCGTGCGCAATAATCTGCTGACGACATTCTTTGAGCTCGCCGCCAGTACTCAGATCCATAACCGCATCAGCACCGGCAGCCAGTGCTATTTCCAGTTTAACCATCTCATCCCGCCAGTCCGGAAAGACCTGAGAAGTCCCCAGGTTGGCGTTTATTTTTGTACGCAAACCCTTTCCGATTCCACACGGTACCAGACCACGATGCTCCTTGTTGCAAGGAATAACTACCAGACCGCGAGCAACCAGATCCCGGACCGCAGCTGGGGACACGCTTTCCGCCGCAGCTACTGCTTCCATCTGGGGAGTAATCTCCCCCCGTCTTGCCCTTTCCAGTTGTGTCATTTACTTCTCCCCCCAATAATTTAGTGTATCTATACTGCACAATACAATTTTTCAGGCGTGCGATAAAAAACAAATACTCCCTCCAGGGAGTGTCAAAGAAAACACGGTTATAACAGGGTTACTCACTTCCCTCCGCTGGCATTACCCAGTTCAGGTTCAAAGGGTCAGCACTGATTATAAATTATAATTTTAATTATATGGTCAGTCATTACTTTTTTCAAGCAAATATGCGCACTGTTTTGCAAGAGAGAAGACCGGCGGTAGAACGATACCGCCGGCCATTCGGTCTCATTAATTCTCTTCCTTGAACCCATAACTAATGCTTTTCGTCACCGGGCTCATGGTTTTCTTGTCCACCTCAACGGTGAAAATAAAACTTGTGATAATATTGCTCCATTATTAAACAACTGTTCCATAATGTTACAACTGTTGGCGGCCGGTGAGCGTCGTGTCCTGTGACGCCGGCCGGCCTAATGCTCGCGCTCGGAATATTTTCAGTTGGCCAGCGCGTCCATTTTTTGAATTTGGCATAATTATTGCATGAGCAACTGAAAGAAAGCGAGAGGTTCTTCCTCACATTTACATTTTTATTTTATTTCGGTAAAGGGGGTTTTTTAGATGCGGGCGGTAAAGCTTGTCGGCAAAAAACAATTAGCCACGGTTGAGACCGACACTCCAAAAACCGACGGCAATCAGGTTATCATCAAGGTCTCCCGGGTCGGTATCTGCGGTTCAGACATCCATATCTGGGAAAAAGGGGAACGGTCGGAGTTGATTATGGGCCACGAATTTTGCGGTACGGTAGTTGATCCCGGGGCATTGAAAGACACCATCAGCGTCGGCGACCGCGTCGCGGTTATTCCTCTTAATCCCTGCGGAAAGTGCGGCCCATGCACCAGTGGTCAACCTAAATATTGCGTAAACAGCCTGGCCGCCTCGCCCGGGGTAACCGCGACAGGTGGATACGCGGAATATTATGCTGCTCGTCCTTATATGGTCAGAAAACTACCCGATGAAATGAGCGACGACGAAGCCGCCATGATCGAACCAACGGCCGTGGCTCTCCGAGCCGTGCGGTTGGCCGGGTTTAAACCTGGAGATAAAGTATTGGTCACCGGCGGGGGGATAATTGGTCTGCTCTGCGCGGCCTGGTCCCGGATTTACGGAGCGTCCTACCTGGCCCTGACCGAAGCCAATCCCTTACGGGTAGAAAATGCCCTGAAGATGGGCGATGTTGACGCTGTCTTCGATGCTACTGACCAACAATTAGTACCCAAGCTCATCGAAGCCACCGGGGGAGGTTTTGACCATGTCCTGGAATGTGCCGCCGTTGCCCCGGCAGTCAATACTGGGATCATGGCCCTCAAAAAAAACCGCCCGCATGGTTCTGGTGGGAGTGAGTTACGCGTCGGTACCCATCAATACCCTGCTTGTGGTGCTGCGCGAGTTGGAACTTAAAGGCTCGATCGGGTATACCACCGCGGAATTCGATACCGCGATGTCCCTCATGGCCAAGAAAGTCATCCAAACCGAGCGGTTTGTCAGTTCTACAGTTAACTTGGATGGCGTCCAGGCTGCGTTCGAGCGCTTGAGTTCCGGAGAATATCCGGATGTCAAGATCCTGATTCAGCCCCTTTTTACTGGCAAATAATCGCCTATCCTCGAGTTAAAATGAAACACTGTTCTAAAATGATACATAATTCCCTTTATCTTGCCCCCGCGGGTCAGTAGGAAAAGAAAAAACGCAAAAATAAATGAATTTTTAGAAATATTTGTCATTGACTCCCCGCTTAAAAAAATACTATAAAGGAAAATTAAGTAATTGTTGGAAGAAATCAGGGGGGGATATGATGAAAGCACGTGAAAGTTATGGTTTTGAGATTCCAATCGTGCGGACACTCTACAAAATGGCGGGCACTTCAGGGATCCGTGCCTTGCAAACGATAGTGGTCACAAAATGAGTGTCACCCACCCCGAACTGGTGCCCGATATCGCTATCCTTGACCCCAATTTTACCATCTCGATGCCCCCGGTTTTAACCATGTGGACGGGCTTTGATGCCCTGGCGCACGCGGTAGGGGCGGCTTTTTAAGCGGCTGGGCCAATGAATATACTGACGGTTATGCCTTACAGTCCATAAAATTAATTTTTAAGTATTTGCCCCGGGTGATCGCGGATGGCCGGGATTTAGAAGCCCGGCAAAAAATGCTGATCGCGGCAAACCTGGCCGGCCTTGCCTTCAGTAATGCCGCTCCGGGAATTGACCACGCCCTGGGACACACCATCGGCAAAAAATTTAACCTGCACCATGGCCTAAGCGTGGGCGCATTTTTACCTTACGTTTACGAGTTTTACGCCAGACATATCGCTAAACCAGAGGAACTGGCCCAAGCATTTAATTACCGCGACAGCAGCGAATTTTTAGCAGCGCTTCTGGCTTTTTATCAACAAATTGGATTCGAATACAAATTCTCGGCTTATCCCCAGGTAACCAGGGAAGCGTTTACTTCAGCTCTTGAGGAACTGGTTTCCTGGGCCCTGATGGACCCGGTCACGCTTTTAAGTCCCGTACCAATTACGCCCAGGGATTATGAAGAAATAATCATGGCTTCATTTACCGGCCAGCTAATGGGAGGGGTGAAATAATGTTCGGTTATACCGGCAAAATCGCTTACGTTGATCTGACCAGCGGCTTGGTGGAAATCAAAGCCACACCGTTAAAAGCCGCAGAAAAATTCATCGGTGGCAGTAGTCTGGCAGCAAGGTTGCTTTACGACGACCTTAAACCCGAGATCGAGCCACTGGCAGAAAAAGCCTGCGTGGCAGTCATGGCGGGTCCAATCACCGGCACTGCCATACCGGGCTCTTCCCGTTTCGCGGTTTGCGAGAGGTCCCCTTTAACCGGCTACTGGGGCGAATCCACCTCTGGGGGCAGATTCGGGGCCTATTTAAAAAGAGCCGGCCTGGACGGCTTAATCATCCAGGGTAAAGCCCAAGAAATGACCTATCTTTTAGTCCAAAACGGGAATGTGGAAATCCGAACGGGTAGCAACTTGAAAGGTCTCGACACCTACACAGCACAAGAGCAGCTTAAACAAATACACGGCGATAACACCAGTATCGCCTGCATCGGGGTAGCCGGTGAAAATCTGCTCCCAATGGCAGCCGTAATCAACGACCACGGGCGGGCGGCTGGCCGTATGGGATTTGGGGCAGTTTGGGGAAGCAAAAACTTAAAAGCAATCGTGGTGGATGGGAAAGGTGAAGTTCCGGTCGCTGATAAAGATTCCTTGAAAGTCCTGGTTCGGGAGCTTACCGCCGCCTACCAAAAAAGTACCAAGCTGTTTACCCAATTTGGTACCCTGGGTTACCTTGACATTGGTTATCATTTCGGGGATGTCCCGGTGAAATATTTTACCCAGGGGATATTTCCGATCGACCGATTAAACGGGAGAAAGTTTCGGGAAGAATATTCAGTGCACGCCCGCGCCTGCTGGGGCTGCCCAATTGCTTGCGGACGGGAGATTAGCTTCAAAGGCAGGAAAGTCGATGGCCCTGAATATGAAACCGCGGTCGCGTTTGGACCACTTGTGCAAAACCTGGATCTGGATACCATTATCGAAGCCAACGACCTGGCCAACCGCTACGGCTTTGATACCATTTCCGCCGGCGTCACCCTGGCCCTCCTTATGTATCTAAAAGAGGAAAAACTCCTGCCGGCCGAAATAATGGCCGAGGTTCCTGATTTTGGCAACCGGGAAGGTATTCTCGAGGCCTTGACGCTCACGGGCGAAAACCGTGGCATTGGCCGGTTAATTGGTCAGGGGACCATTAGAACCCTACAGGAACTTGGTCTATCCCCGGATTATGCCGCCGCCGTGCGCCGGCTGGAAATCCCCATGCATGAGCCCCGGGCTTTTGTCGGACAGGCGCTGTCATATGCCACCTGCCCCCGCGGAGCGTGTCATCAACGCGGCGATTTCTTCGAAGTGGATTTGGGACTGTTAAAGGATAAAGATCTAGGTATCGAGCCTGGCCCACGCGAGAACCTCGACGGTCGGGTAGCGCAGGTGGCCAATCACCAGAGTTTACGGGAGCTTGACAATTGCCTGGTCAAGTGTAACTTCACCTTTACCTCATTGAAAACAGTCATCGGCGCCTTATCTGTTATTACCGGTGTACCCTGGAGCCCAGAAAAAGTCCTGGCCGCTGCCAACAACTCCTTAACCATCAAACGAGCGATTTCCTTTAACCTGGGCAGCAGCCCGGCCGATGACCGTTTGTCCGGCCACGTGAGAAAACCTCTTACGGAAGGAGGAGCTTACGGCCACGTGCTGGATATAGAAAAGTATCTCCCGGAATTTTACCAGCTCCGGGGCTGGAACCCGGACGGCACCATTTCCCAGGAACTTCTGGCGAGGTTACTGGCGGATGATTAAAGTTAAGGTTACTTACGCTTCTGTCTTCAACCGGCCGCAAGAAGAGATAGAGTTAACCACCAGCAGATTTATAGAATTAAAAGAAAAAGTCGTACAAAAATTAGGAGTAAAGGCCATATATTTCGCCACCGGCGGTAATTTGATCCTTGAATCAGAAGTCACGTTCTACGACAATCAAGAAATCTTTGTTTTCCCAATGCTAGCCGGGGGATAATGGTTATAAAGATCCCGTATCACTACCCAAGTGGTACGGGATTAAAACTTTAATCATGTTTATTGACCAATTGTGGGGCATAATTAGCATTCATGAAATTTTCACCCACAATCCGCAAACAAATCCCGGGGCAATTTTTTCTTTAATTTCTCGATCGTTTTCCATGGTCAGCGTTTTTTCCCGCGAAAAAGGGGATAAATCAGGGGGAAAATAAAGACACCCTCGATATGTTCTCTTACCATATGGGAAAAGAGCCAACAACTCCTGGCCGGTGTAAAAAGTGGCCCGGTTAAATACAGAATGGGGATCTTGCTTGGCTCGTTTCAGGTAATAGTCGCTCCAGAAACTCCGGGCTCCGATCACCCCAATCACCATTTTGCCACCTGGTTTTAACAGGTTGTATACTTTTGCCAAGGCAGTTGCTGGTTCCGGGAAAAACTCTAACGCGGTTACCGAGACGACTTTATCAAACTGTGCAGATGGCAGGTCAATGCCAGTAATATCCCCTTCTATAAAATTGATCGGTAAACCTAAGCAAGCGGCTTTCTCTTTGGCGATGGCAAGCATCTTGCTTGAGATGTCGAGGCCAGTCACCTCCAAGCCCATTTGAGCTAATTCGATGGTATAATTGCCAGTACCGCAGCCCAGGTCTAACACTCTTTCGCCCGGCTTGGGCACCAATAAGTCATACACTACTTCTTTTTCAAGCTGGTGTACTAAACTACCCAGCTCTGTCCGATACCAGGAGTCATAGCGCTGGGCGATCGAATCGAACAACTCTCCCACTTTATCACCTCCGAAATATGTTCATCCGATCCTCTAGCTACAAACCTGAGTTACTGCCAATCCATACCACCTTTCTCTCAGGTCTTCTGGCCGAGTTTTCTCCTCAAACTGTGTACTTTGGCCACAATATCCTCGGCTCCGACTATTTCTGTTACCAGTGCAATACATCTGGCTCCCCGGCCACTCACTTCAGCGAGGTTATGCTCCTTGATTCCCCCGATGGCCACAAAGGGCAGGTCAATGTTCTTCACCACATAGTCCAGGTACTCCAGGCCCACCGGCGCGCAAACATCTTTCTTGGTGCTCGTCGCAAAAATGGGCCCGACCCCGATATAATCTACTACTCCTGATTTCAAAGCGGCTTCAGCCTGAGTAGGAGAATGGGTAGAAAGACCGATAATCATGTTTTCCCCCACCAGTTCTCGGACCTTTTCCGGCGGTAAATCGTCCTGACCCAGGTGAATTCCATCGGCATCCACCAGCAGAGCCAGGTCGACATGGTCGTTAACAATCAAGGTGACCCCCGCCTGTCTGGTCATCTCCCTGATTTTTAGACACTCCTCGTATTTTTGCCGCATCTGCTTATCCTTCTCTCGGTATTGAATCACCTTGATTCCGGCAGCAATCATCTGGGCAACCACGTCGAGGTTGCTTCTGCCCCGCGAATATTCCTCCGCCGTTATCCCGTAAATGTCCGCTTCCAGCAAGTTGGCCAAATTTTTTTTAATAGTCATGGTCGTCCTCCTGAATAATATCTTTCACCAAGAAATGATTCAAAATCACATCGGCCTGCTTTGCCGCGGCCACGTTAACACCCGGGGCTAAAGCGGGACAGGTCGGACCGGCCTCTGAGACCAGGTCTCCGATTAGGTAAAATTTGTCTTTAAGCTGGTGAACTTTAATGTTATCGCTTCTGCCCCACCCAGCCAGACCGGAGGCCGCCACCAGCAGCGGGCCCGCATTGAGGTAGGTCTCTACCACCATTTTTTTATATTCCGGCCGGTCCAAGGCTTCGACGACCACGTCACAATCAGCAAATAAATTTTTTACGTTTGCCGGCTCGATCTTCACCGGCAAAGCCTCGATGACCAGGTTGGAATTGATCAACAACAGGTTTTCTTTCAGGGCTTCCACCTTCCTGCGCCCGACCTGGGCTGCAAAGTAAAACTGGCGGTTCAAGTTGCTGTATTCGACGACATCGAAATCAACGAGTCTGAATCGCCTAAAGCCACTCCTTACTAAAAACAGAGCACAGTTGGAACCCAGTCCCCCCGCCCCAGCGATACCAACCCGCACCTGTTGAATTTTCCTCAGGTTGGCCTGCCCCAGGATTTCGGCCAGCGCTTTTTCAAAATCATTCAGATTGGTTATCATCACAACACCTGCCAGTCTTTATATACCGGCTGATAGCCTTGAGCATAGATCATCCGGGCGATCTCGGGGACGTTGCGTTCATCGGATATCTCAAACTGACCGGTAGAGTCATGGCCAGACCGGCCCCCCACCGCCGTACAGGAACCAGCCGACATTTTGGTTACGCCCAACCTGACCAGGTGATCCCGTAATTCGGCCCGTTCTCTGGTCGAAATGGTGATTCCCCCCCTGGGCATAAAGAGCCTGAATGCCAGTATGTACTGAACCAGGTTTTTATCGCTTACTTCAACCCGGGGCTGGAAACCGCCCGGGCTAGGGCGTAGCCGGGGTGGTGAAATACTGACTTCGATTTCTGGGAAAGTGTTCTGGAGATAATTGGCATGCAACCCCGTAAAAAATGCTTCGGTCCGCCAGGAATTCAGCCCCAGCAGGGCTCCGACGTTTACCGCTCTCATCCCGGCCCGACAGGCCCGTTCAGGAGCTTCCAGCCGAAAACGATAGTTCCGTTTTGGACCGGCCGGGTGCAATTGGGCATAGACCTCCTCGTCATAGACCTCCTGGTAGATGGTTAATCCGTCGACGCCGGCGGAAATGAGCTCGGCATACTCCTCTTCCTGCAGAGGGTAGACCTCGATACTGATCGAAGTAAAGTATTTCCTTAATACGTCAACACACGCCCGAAGATATGACACTGGTGACTCCCGTCGGGATTCACCAGTAAGAATGAGAATGTGCTTTAACCCGGTCGCCGCAATAATTTCTGCTTCCCGGGCCAACTCCGTCAGGTTTAGTTTTTTCCGTTCGATGTTGTTAAGCACCTGGAATCCACAGTAAACACACCGGTTGATGCAGTAATTGGCCAGGTACAACGGGGTATACAGGAGAATCACCCGCCCAAAATGCTGAACAGTAAGACGGTGCGCCTTCTGGGCCATTTCCTCCAGGTATTTTTCCGCCCTAGGCGAAAGCAGGGCCAGGTAGTCCCACTCGGTCAGCCGGCTTTTGCCAATAATCTTTTCAATATCGGCATCAGTGATTTGTTCAAAATAGCTTTCAAAATCAAAGTGATTGTACCGCTGACGTTCCTCATAAAAACTCATCTTTCCCATCCCTTTCCTCAATCCCTCAAAAACCCAGTCAGGGGGGAAGAGGCCCTGGCGTAAACAGTGGTTTCCCCCAGTCCCGCCAGATAAGCCTGGCGTCCAGCCTCAACCGCCAGGCCAAAGGCCCGGGCCATAGCGATGGGATCCCTGGCCGTAGCGATGGCGGTGTTCACCAGGACCGCCGCCGCGCCCATCTCCATGGCTTCAGCGGCCTCGGACGGTCGTCCGAGCCCGGCATCCACAATAACGGGGAGGGGAATTTCTTCAATCAAAATTCTCACTAATTCCTTCGTTTTCAAACCACGGTTACTGCCAATCGGGGCCCCCAAAGGCATTACCGCCGCAGCACCCGCTTCGACAAGCTTCTTAGCCACCATCAGGTCTGGACTCATGTAAGGCAAGACCACGAATCCTTCAGCCGCCAGGATTTCCGTGGCTTTGATCGTCTCATAATTGTCAGGCAGCAGGTACCGGTTATCGGTGATCACTTCAATTTTTACCCAGTTACCACAGCCGGCCGCCCTGGCCAGTCTGGCGATGCGGACTGCTTCCTGAGCGTTTCGCGCCCCGGAAGTATTCGGCATCAAGATACAATCCCGGGGAACATAGGCCGCAATATTCTCTTCCTCATATTCCGGGTCCACCCGCCGCAAGGCCACGGTGACCACCTGCACCCCGGCGGCTTTCACCACTTCAGGTATCAATTTATTGGCCGCAAACTTCCCTGTACCCAGAAACAGGCGGCTGGTCAATTCCCGTCCGCCGATCGTTAACACATCCTGCACTTGCTTATCCACCTCCGACAAATCGCAAAATCTCCAGCCGGTCGTTTTCCTTAAGCACGATCCCGGCCCAGGTTTCCTTCTTGACCAGGTTAAAGTTGTACTCCACAATTACCGTCTCGGGATTAAGCCCTTTAAGCGCAATCAAAGCAGCTATGCTAGTCCCTTCATTAATAACTTCTTCCTTCCCGTTGAGGGTAATTTTCAAATGACACCACCTCTTTAAAATAATAAAAAATAAAAATAATAAAATAATAATCAACCTCAACTATCCCCGCGGGTTTGAGCCAAAATCAAACCTCAATCAGTCCTAGCAAGAAAATCAACCTCGTCGACTATACTTGGTTGTCGATTTTCTTGTTCGAGCGTCTAGGAAGCTTATCCACAGCAAGAGTTAAAGCATAGTTTCCTAGACGACAAAAAAGCTTACCCCGGGGGTAAGCTGACGACAAAACTGCGCAACATTTATCCTTTTCTGCTTCCCTCCGATGGTATTACCCATATCAGGTTCAAAGGGTTGAGATAACTCTCTCTCAGCCTTACGGCACCCCTAGCTTGTAATACGCATATTTACATTTTGTGTGGTTTGGGGATAATATTTACAGCGAAAAACACGACAGAGTATCAAGCCAAAGTTTGGTCTGAGTCGTTCACCCTTTTTTTACCTTTAATTTTGTAAACAGTTTATATTTGAATTATATAATATTCATCACCTCCTGTTAATACAAATTTTTTAGATCACTTACGCACCTTACGCAAAATATATGCCAGTTATAATTGGCTAAGACAATTAATAATTAGCAATTCTCGTTTCTGAAAACCGTGTGTACGTACTCTTAGATTGAATATTTTTTATTGCTAAAAAATAGAGCAGTGCTCAAGATTGGAACATCGTATTCAGCCAGATAGACCAAGCCACTATCGTCCTCCCCAACCCGGGGTTAAGCCCCGGGTTAATCAATGGGATCTGACGGCCCTGAGCCGCCAAACCGAGGATATGAGCCTAAGACCCGCAAAAAACCCGTCCGCGCTCGGATCGCCTCAATGGCCTCAGCTACCGCCGGCTCAACCCGGTGCCCCTCAACGTCGACAAAAAAGACGTATTCTCCTAATCTCCGCTTTGCCGGGCGTGATTCGATCTTGCAGAGGTTGATCCCACGGCGGGCAAATTCGGCTAAGATCTCATAAAGGGAACCAGGACGGTGCGCCGCGGAAAAAAGTAGCGAAGTTTTATCATTACCGGTGAACTCACTGTCAGACTGAGCCAACACAACAAACCTGGTTTCATTCACGTCACAGTCCTGAATATTTGATGCAATTATCAACAGGTGGTGAAATTCAGCCGCTCGTTTTGACCCGATTGCCGCCCAACCACGTTTACCAGTCACTAGCTTCGCCGCTTCGGCCGTACTATTGGCTGACACCCAGTCAGCATGGGGTAGATGCTGGGCGAGAAACCGCCGGCACTGCGCCAGCGCCTGGGGATGGGAAACAACTTTAACAATATCGGTAACCGCAATCGGTTCCCCGGCCAGAAGATGGTGATGCACGGGGACGATTACCTCGGCTTTGATCCAGGTGTTTACTTCAGCTGCCAGGCTGTCGAGGGCGAGATTGACCGTCCCTTCCCAGGAGTTCTCCACGGGCAGCACGGCCTCATCCAGAGTTCGGTCACCAATCGCCGCCACCAAACTGGGGATTGTTGGGTAATCAAGCAAACGTATACCAGCATGGTTACTGGACGATAAACTGGTCAATAAGTATTGTTCTGTCGCCTCGTGAGAAAACGTGCCCGCTGGACCTAAAAAACCGATTCTCTTAATCATCATCATCGCAACACCTCATTTAACTTGCTATATTTGCTTCTGCAGCACGCCGGCGATTGACCGGAGTTCACCAACCAGATAGGTGAACCTTGCCGGGGTTAACGACTGCGGTCCGTCTGACCAGGCCTCGGCCGGGCGAGGATGCACCTCAATCATCAGACCATCGCAGCCAGCAGCCAGAGCGGCCTTTGCCATTGGTCCGACCCAACGCCATTTGCCGGTACCGTGGCTAGGGTCAACGATTACTGGAAGGTGGCTGAGGTATTTGACCACTGGCACGGCACTGAGGTCAAGGGTGTTCCGGGTGTAAGAGTCAAAATTGCGTATTCCGCGTTCACACAACATCACTTGAGTATTCCCTTGAGACAGGATGTATTCGGCTGCCATCAACCACTCATCAATAGTGCTGGCCGGCCCCCGCTTCAAAAGGATCGGCTTGCTGATTTGGCCAACCTGCCGTAAAAGAGCAAAGTTTTGCATATTTCGGGCGCCAACTTGAAGGATGTCAGCGTACTGCGCAACTAATTCCACATCTTCTGGACTGACTACCTCGGTGACGATCGGCATTCCCGTTTCTTCCCGCGCCTCAGCCAGCAGCTTCAATCCTTCTTCCGCCAGACCCTGGAAACTATATGGAGAGGTCCGCGGTTTGAAAGCACCGCCTCTGAGAATTTTCGCGCCGGCCTGTTTAACTGCCCAGGCTGTTTCTAACATTTGCTCTCGAGTTTCTACCGCGCACGGTCCGGCCATGACCACCACCGAGGAACCACCGATTTGCACTCCCCCAACTGTGACCACCGTGTCATCAGACTGGAATTCCCGACTGACCAGTTTGAACGGGCGCATGATTGGGACCACCTTTTCGACACCTGGCAGCACCTCAAGACCCAACGGCCCGGCAACTTTGGTATCTCCCACTGCAGCCACCACAATTCGTTCAACCCCCTGGATGACATAGCTGGTAAAACCCAACTGTTCCAATCTTTCCTGCACCTTCTCTACTTCTGTTTCCGTGGCCTGTAGTTTCATCACTACAACCATTGAAAAATCCCTCCTTAGATTATTATGTAAAACAAAAAGCCTGCTGCTTTCGTCCCATCGGGACGAAAGCAGCAGGCTTTCGCGGTACCACCCCATTTAGTCACCAGAAAAATCCCGGCGCTCTCTCGACTCAGTACAGGATATGCTAACAACTGTGTCTGAACTGACATTTTCGACATTACGCAAAAAACAAAAGCTTCTCATCTGTAAGGGACGAGAAGCTATGCTTTCGCGGTACCACCCTTATTAGTTCACCCGCCTGATTTAGTTAAATCAAGCCAGCAAACTCACTCTTGCCAGTACGGGACGCCATCAGCACATCCGATACCTGCTTCCTTTTAACGGTAGAAGTCTCCGTCCTGACCTACGCACGCCGGTTTCAGCGCTTCAGCCGGCAGCTTTAGGAGCGAACTTCACTCAGCATCACCCTAGAGATGCTCACAGTCACGACATCTCCTCCCTGCAGGGCAACCTCTGAACTACTTTTCTCCCTCATCGCCTTTGGGTTAGATTATGCATTTGCCGTTATTATACCATGCGCTATTTTAACTGGCAAGCACAGTTTTGCTTAAAGAAAGGGGTTGTGCTTCCGCTCAAAGCCAATGGTTGAAGCAGGGCCATGTCCCGGATAAACCACGACGTGGTCCTCATAAACCATTAATTTCTGCTTGATCGAGTCAATCAACTGCTTGTAAGAGCCGCCGGGGAAATCAGTTCGTCCAATCGAACCGGCAAACAATGTATCCCCCGTAAAAATTATATCGCCAGTCTTCAGGCATATTCCGCCGGGGGTATGGCCCGGGGTATGGATCACTTCCAGTTCGACCGTCTTCCCGATCTTGATCCGATCACCATCCTTCAACTCCCAATCGGCAGCAGGTCCGCTGACAACTCTCCCGGTAAACAAAGAAAGATTGCGGCCGGCACTGGTGAGCATCGGGGCGTCTGCTTCATGAATCAGGAGTTCGGCTCCGGTTGCCTCTTTGACTTGTTGGTTCGCGCCAATATGGTCGATGTGACCGTGGGTATTAATGATGTACTTAACTGTCAAGCCACTGTTTTCAATCAGCCGCATGATTTGCGGTGCATCTCCGCCTGGGTCAATCAAAGCCGCTTCTTTGGTCTCTTCACAGCCAATCAAGTAGCAATTGGCACTAATAACCCCAACTTCTATCCCTTTGAGATACATTAATTGCCTACCTCCTCACTTGATAATAACTTTATGCTAAAACTGCCGCTGGCTGTCCAGCAGTAAGGTTACCGGCCCATCGTTGGCGATTTCCACCAGCATTGAAGCTTGAAATTGCCCGGTTTCTACCTTTAGCCCGTATGTTTTCAGGACCTCCACAAAGTGCTGGTAAAGTTGGTCTGCCTGGTCTGGCGGCGCTGCACTGGAAAAGCTTGGTCGCCGACCCTTCCGACAGTCGCCATAGAGGGTAAATTGAGATACCACCAGGATCGAGCCGCCAACCTCCAGGCACGACCGGTTCATTTTTCCCTGTTCATCCTCAAATATCCGCAGATTGGCAATTTTATCAGCTAGATATTCCGCATCGCGCTCTGTATCTTCACATCCAACCCCGAGTAGAACAACCAGCCCCATCCCGATCTCACCAACTGTTGCGGTTCCGACTGTTACCCGACCACCGGTAACCCGCTGCACCACCGCCCGCAATGAAAACCCTCCTTAAGGAATCACCCGCCGCACATCAAGGACATCCGTCACGCGTTTTACTTTTTGCATGATCAACTGCAGGTGTTCAATATTTTTTATTTCAAGTTTGAGATTAATCATAGCCAACTTGTTCTTTTTAGCCCGGGCATGAACTGAGTTGATCGCGGTTTTGGCATCGGCAATCGTGTTCATCACATCAGTCGTCAGCCGCGGACGGTCAACGGCCGTGACCTCAATTTCTACCTGATAAGACGCTTGTTCTGGGGCTTCCCAGGTCACATCAACGATCCGTTCCCGTTCATGCTGGTTAAACAGCTGAATGTTCGGGCAGTCGGCCCGGTGAACCGATACACCGCGGCCACGGGTAATATAGCCCATCACCGGGTCGCCAGGTAAAGGGTTACAGCAATGCGACAACCTGACCATCAGATTTTCTACGCCCATAACGCGAACACCTTGTGACGAGTGGTTGTGCCTAGACCAACGCTTGGTCGGCGTTTCTGTTGCCGCTGATTTTAGTTCATGTTGCTTTTTATCTTTCTGATACTCATCTTTGATTCGCCCAATTACCTGCAGGGGTGTGATCGTCCCAATCCCAACCGCGGCGTAGAGGTCTTCTACGGTCATGAAATTGAAGCGCTTGGCGACTTCAATTAGACGCTCAGCCTTAAACCACTCGACCAGTTCTCCGCCTTGTTTACGCAGCTCTTTTTCCAACAGTTCCCGGCCACGGATGGAGTTCTCTTCCCGTTGTTCCCGCTTAAACCACTGCCGAATTCGCCCTTTGGCCTGCGAAGTCTGCACAAAGTTTAACCAGTCGCGACTTGGCCCAGCCGCCTGTTTTGAGGTTAAGATCTCGACAATATCACCATTATTCAGCTTGTAGTCCAGGGGAACGATGCGACCATTCACTTTTGCCCCCACGCAACGGTGTCCAATATCGGTGTGCACCCGGTAAGCAAAATCAACTGGCACCGCTCCCGCAGGCAATTCAATCACATCGCCTTTGGGAGTAAAAACAAACACGGTGTCAGAAAACAGGTCGATCTTTAATGATTCCATAAACTCGTGGGCATCGCGCAGCTCGAGCTGCCACTCGAGCAATTGCCTTAACCAGGAGATCTTTTGGTCAAGCTCTTTGTCTGTCCGGTTTCCCTCCTTATATACCCAGTGTGCGGCGATCCCGTACTCAGCCGTCCGGTGCATTTCCCAGGTCCGAATCTGAATCTCGAATGGTTCACCGCGCGGCCCCATCAGGGTCGTATGCAGCGACTGGTACATGTTGGGTTTGGGCATGGCGATAAAATCCTTGAACCGCCCCGGGATCGGTTTCCACAGGGTGTGGATGATCCCCAGAGCCCCATAACAATCCTTCACGCTGTCTACAATGACCCGTACGGCGATCAGGTCATAAAGTTCACTCAGGTCTTTTTGCTGGTCCACCATTTTTTTATAGATGCTGTAGAAGTTCTTGGGCCGCCCGGCGATATCGGCCTTAATCCCAACCTCGGTCAGACGTTGCCGCAAACGCTCGATGATTTGATTAATGTATTCTTCGCGCTCGGCCCGCTTTCTTGCAATCCGTTCAACAAGCTGGTAGTACGTGACTGGTTCGAGATAGCGCAAGGACAAATCCTCTAATTCCCACTTAAACCGAAAAATCCCTAGACGGTGCGCCAGGGGTGCAAAAATTTCCAAGGTCTCTTGGGCAATCTCAATTTGTTTAGCGTGCGGCTGATGCTTCAGGGTGCGCATATTATGCAGCCGGTCCGCCAGCTTAATAATAATTACCCGGATATCCTTGGCCATTGCCAAAAACATCTTGCGCAGATTTTCCGCCTGCTGCTCTTCCTTGGACTTGTATTCAATGCGGCTTAACTTGGTTACTCCATCAACCAGCAAAGCGATCTCATTACCAAAGTTTTTTTCAACGTCGGCCAACGTGGTTTGGGTGTCCTCCACCACATCATGTAACAGGCTGGCGGCAATCGTGATCGCATCCATCTCGATTTCAGCCAGAATATAGGCCACCCGCAAGGGGTGATTGATGAATGGCTCCCCGGAATTCCGGAATTGACCCTGATGCGCCTGGTCGGCAAAGGCATAAGCTCGCCGCAGCAATTCTATGTCTGCTTTGGGATAATAACTGCGAACCTTTTCCAGTAGTTGATCAAGGGGCACCATTTCACCTTCTCTCATGACCTTCTATAATAATACCCACGCTTTTTTGCCAAGCAGCGTATGCCTGGCGTATGCGCATCCCTTCTCGAAACCAGGGAGACAACTGGAGATTCAGCTTGTCCCTCGGCGGAGGCAACAATTGAAGGTAGTGCTGCCCGCCCCCATTTTGCCAATTAATTAATCCGAGGTCATCAAAGATTGTCAAGCCGGCCCTTATTGTTGCACCCTTCCCAGAAATAATCCCAGCACTTTGAACCAACAGGTCAACCAACCGCGGCCAGGGAGCAGTTACTGTGCGGTCCGTATTGGCTAATTCGCGCAGCGCCAGATACAGGCGTCCAAGCACCTCGCGTCCCGGATAGTTATCCGTTAAAATTTTCTTCATCGCTACCGCTTCAGTTGGAGAAAAAACCAAATACCCGTTGCCTGATTGAATTGCTACCTGTTTCAACAAGGAGAAAAAGTTAAACGGGTCACGCGGCAAGCCACACCAGACAAGATTCTGCCACTTCGCCCCTGGCAATTGGAGCAGACAGTTTTCTTCTAATACAGCAATACTGGCTGCTCCTGACTCCAGACGGTTTAAAGCCCCCAGTTTCTGCTCCCATTCTAGATGAGCTGGCAAAACAGCCAGTTCCTCTATCCCCGACGCGATCAAGGCACCAGTCAATTCACCAAGTTGCCGCCCATTACCAACGACAAACAAAGTTGGCCCTGCTTGCTGAGAGGTAGTTAGCGCCACCACCTCTTCAATCGAGGAGACATTTTGCCAGGAAATATCCAACCAGCTACCCGTTTCCTGTCCCTCGACTGGGAACCATACCGTGGCTGGCCCACCCAACTGCTCGATCTCCACTGAGCAGTCAACGCCATTCTGGACTACCAGGCCGATTTGCTTCCGATACTGGAGAAATTTTTCTTTATAATATGCTAAAAAATCGTGGGTTGTCAAGATAACGCCCGGACGGCTCTGGCAGAAAACATCCCAGATAATGGCTCTTTCGCATGGGGTTTGCGAAGCAAACACCTTGTACACGTTCAAGCCCGGACCAATAAGAGTGACCACCTGTTGATAAATTCGTTCCACAGTCGACGGAAGAACAGAAACCACCAGAGTGACTAGCCCTTCTTTAGCCTTCTCCAGAGCGAGACGTACCCAGAATAGTATTTTTTCTACCTCACTCATTGCCGTGAGCTCTGTGGGCTGGTCGGGAAACAAACTCCTGGCGGTCCTATGAAAGAAAAGCTTTTCGACCAGGTTTAACCCGCCCTTGGTAGATGCACTTCCACCCGGTAACCACCCATGTAAATCTACATACCCGCTCGGTCTGAGATCCTTAATTTTAAGCTGTAACCTCCGTTGTCCGTTCCACTCATTTTCTTCTAAGCCGAAGGCCAGGTCAACGGCTTCATAGGTAGCTGCCACTTCCGTTAACCCACCCAAACTAAACCCGATACCGTCCCAATAGCCGGTTTCCCCCTTGATTTTCAATTTCAGATGGTTACCTCCATTGCCGACTCCCCGGCATTCCACCACCTGGACCCCACGACACACCAGCAACGGGTTGGGATTACCGTTCCCGAAAGGGGCTAGAGTTTGCAACTGACCAAACAGTTCCCAATTCAGATCAGCCAACGCCACTTCGGTATCCAGATACAGACTGGGCAGCAAACCTTCCGCCGTCATCATTTTATCGGCCACCTGATTAATGGCTTCGCGAAAAGTGGCGATCTGGTCAACCGAGATCGTCAGTCCGGCGGCTTGACTGTGACCGCCATACTTTACTAACAACGATCGACACTGTTCAAGGGCGGCATATAACGAAAAACCTGACCGACTGCGGCCAGATCCCTTTCCGGTATCCCCCTCAACGGTGATGAGGAATACTGGCCGGCTATATTTTTCCACCAGTTTGGCGGCAACAATGCCAATAACACCTGGATGCCAATCATGTTCGGCCAGGACCAAGACCCGGGTTGACTGCAGATCCACCTCGGTCGCGATCTTCTCTTCCGCCCGACGCAAAATTTCTTTTTCTAAAGCCTGGCGTTCCAGATTCGTCTGTTCCAGCAACAGAACCAACTCCTGCGCCCGCCGCCTCGATTCAGTTAAGAGCAGCTCAGTTCCTAACCGGGGATCGCCCAGCCGTCCCGCGGCATTCAGCCGAGGAGCCAGAACAAAACTCAGATGCCAGCTTGAGAGGTCCTTGTTCTCCAGACCAGTTATCTTTAGCAATTCCTGTAAGCCAACGCGAGTGGTGTGGCGTATTGTCTGCAGGCCGTGCTTGACCAGGGTCCGGTTTTCGCCCGTTAAAGGAACGATATCCGCTACGGTTCCCAAAGCCACTAGGTCAAGCAGTTCTTCCCCATAAAATTTAGTTCCCGCTCCACCATCGACTGTCGCCAGCAAACCCTGCGCCAATTTGAAAGCCACTCCCACCCCGGCCAGTTCAGGAAAGACGTAGCCCAACTTAGGGTTCACCACGGCAGACGCGTTGGGAAGTTTTGGCGGTGGTTCGTGATGATCGGTAATGAGTAAAGTCAAACCAAGTTGACGGGCGTACTCCGCCTCAGCCAGTGAGCTAATGCCGCAATCGACCGTAATCACTACTTGCGTTCCCGCCTCTTTAGCCGTGCGGAGGGCCTCTAAATTCAGGCCATAACCCTCCTCCAGGCGATCGGGTATGTAATAGTCAACAGTAGCCCCCAGCCGTTTCAGTACCGTGACCAACAATGTGGTGCTGGTGATCCCGTCCACGTCATAATCTCCATAAACCAGGATCTTTTCCCCGCGCCGGATCGCGGTGAGAATATACTGGCAGGCTTCCTTTACTCCGTTCAGTTCCCACGGCAGTGGCAGTTGTCGCAGGTCGCTCCCCAAAAATAATTTGGCGTCCTCAACTGATTTGATTCCTCGATTAATTAGAATCTGCGCCACAATTGGCGAAATACCAAGTGCCCGGGCTAACCGTTGGGTTAATTCATACTCTGGCTTATAAACTAACCAGATCTTGTCCCATTGCAGCATAAACTTTCCTCCGCTGTTAAGCTAAATCCATTATAAATTATCACTGAGGGAACGACAACCGACAAGGGGATAACTACCTAAAAAACCACCGGCCGTACCCGGTGGTTACTTTATTTTCTCGAACAATTAATTACCTTTCCTTGTTCTGCAGTTGGCTGAAGTTGCCCGGGCAGCTCCGACAGAGAGAACAATACTTGTCCTGACAGGGCTCCGCATGAATTAGAACGTTTGACGCTGGAAGTCGTTTCTCAATATCTTCCTCAATCTGGTCACACAATTGGTGCACCTCATGAATGGGATGGTTTCGCGGTACTACCACATGTAAGTCAACGTGCCGTTCACGGCCGGCCCGGCGGGTACGGAGCTTATGATAATCCACCAGTTTCCCTTCTGCCCGCAACAGCTCAAGGATATTGGTGATCTCGGCTTCCTCTTCTCCGGGAAGGGAAACGTCCAACAAGGGCACAAATGCCTTTACAGTTAAATCATAAGCAGCTTTAATGATCATCAAAGCAACCGCAATCGCGATAATCGGGTCAAAAATCTGAATCTTGGTGATCTCTAGGGCAGCCAGCCCTATGAACACTCCCAGCGAAGTATAAACATCAGTGCGCAGGTGAAGCGCATCAGCCTCTAGAGCGACTGAATCAGTTTTCCTGGCCGTCTTCATTAAAAGAGTTGAGATAATCAAATTCATCACGGCCGAAATCGCCATGATTACTAAGCCGACGCCAACCGTTTCGACTGTACTACCTAAAACGATCTTCTTGTAAGCCTCTAAAATAATCCAAACTGCCGCAATGAATATCAGAATTGCCTCAATTGTCCCTGAGATGTTCTCGATCTTACCGTGACCATAGCGATGTCTCTCATCAGGTGGTTGACTGGATGTTCGCACCGAAAAAAAAGCGATCATCGCCGCCACCAGGTCCAATCCCGAGTGAATGGCTTCGGAAATTACACTTACTGAATTGATCATGAGACCGGCGATCAATTTAAAAACAACCAATATGGTATTGGAAAGCACAGACAGGGCAGCTACCTTAGCCTTTTCATCTGGCAAAAAACGGTTAAATAAATTGTCTGACTGCACCATTAATTCCTCCTCAAAAATTAAAAGGACTCCATCAAAAAGTATTTGATGAAGTCCCACGGGTTATTTTCCCCAATATTCCCGTTGCCTGTCGGCCCAGCCGCACGGTTAAACAGAGCGGCCTGACTTTGTTAGAATCATTATAGCAAATATTCACGAGGACGTTCAAGGGTAAAAAACTTATCTCCTGTATTCTTTTCAGCGTGACTTCAACGAGTTGCAGTGGCTACCATCCGCTTCTTTCTTTTGCTCAACAGATTAAAGTCAACCCAAAGCGGACTGGCATTACAGATGGACGAATAACATCCGCTGATTACCCCGATCAACATCGCCAGCACAAAAATCTTTGTGGTCTCTCCCCCAAACAAGAGGAGCGCAACCAGGGTGAAGACCACCGTCAAAACCGTGTTAATCGACCGTGTCAAGGTCTGGGTGATACTCCGGTTAACCAAATCCTCAACTGAAGCCTTCGGCATAATCTTCCGGTTTTCACGAATGCGGTCAAAGATGACAATGGTGTCGTTAATCGAATAACCCAGGATGGTCAAGAGGGCAGCGATAAACGAACTGTCCACCTCAATACGCAACAAGGCAAACACCCCAAGGACCACTAAAACGTCGTGCAGCAGAGCAATCACCGCCGCGACCCCAAACTTGAACTCAAACCGGAAGGTAATATAGATCAGCATCAGAACTGAGGCTACCAGGACCGAGTAGATGGCCTTCATGGTCAGTTCTTTTCCCACCACCGGTCCGACCTTTTCTACCCGCAGCACTGTCACCTGCCCGTATTTAGCCTGGAATGCCCGCACAATTTGGTCAGTCTGTTCTTGCTCAAGGGCCTTGGTGCGAATTAAAACCGTGTTATCGTTCGCCACTTGGATGGGAACATTTTCCCCCAGGTCGAACGATTTCAGCACCTCACTAACCTCAGTCGTGGTCACAGGCTGGTTAAACTTCAAATTGATGATCGTTCCACCTGTAAAATCAATCCCCAGGTTAAGCCCGTGTAGCATCAAGGCGATCAGGCCAGGGATAATGATGACCAGGGAGATGGCATACCAAATTTTGCGCCGGCCAACGAAATCGATGACTTTCGTATTGGCGTTCACGACTCTCCCTCCTCTCTAAACTCCATAATACTTCGGATTAGTAATCAGCTTCGAGCTGGCCATCAGGCGGAGCACAAGCCGGCTAAACGTAATCGCGGTGAACATGCTGAGAATAATCCCGATACTCAACGTTACCGCAAATCCTTTAATCAGGCCAGTCCCGAAGTACAGGAGCACACCCGCACCGATCAAAGTCGTGAGGTTAGAGTCAAAAATGGTCCAGAAGGCATGGGAGAACCCCGCGTCAATCGCGGCCAGCAAGGTTTTCCCCGCCCGCAGTTCTTCCTTCAGCCGTTCGTAGATGATGATATTCGCGTCAACCGCCATCCCAATGGACAGGATAAAGCCCGCGATCCCCGGTAGAGTCAAGGTTGCTTTGAACAGCACCATCACGCCGAGGACCAGGGTCGCGTACAGGATTAACGACAGTATAGCCACCAGCCCCGGACTACGGTAGAAGATCAGCATAAAGATGAAGATGGCCAGGATTCCAATTATACCAGCTTTGAAACTCTTCTGCAGCGAGTCCTGTCCCAGGTATGGGCCAACGGTTCGCTTTTCGACCATCTCCAAATTAACCGGTAACGCACCTGACCGTAAAAGGACTGCTTCGTTTTCCGCTTGTTGCAGGGACTGGAAGCCGCCGCTGATCACGGCCTGGCCATTGGGAATCGGCTCACGAACCACTGGGTTACTGATTCGTTGCTTATCCAGGTAAATGCCGATCGGCCGGCCAACGTTCTGCGCCGTCGCCTCGGCAAATTTCTTGGCTCCTTCCGGGTTGAACTGGAGGTGGACTTCCGGTTCATTAGCCTGATTGAGCTGAGCCCGGGCATCCTTCAAGTCTTTACCAGTCACGATGGTTTTTCCGTCTTCCGTTTTAAACTCCAGCACCGCTGTTTTGCCAATAACCCGCGCCGCTTCTTCGGGGTCGTTGATCCCCGCCAGTTGCACGATGATACGCCGGTCGCCTTCGCGCTGAACAATCGGTTCACGGACACCCATACCATTGACCCGGTTTTCGATGATGGCTTTGGCGTCTTTGACTTTTTCGTCAGTCACCGGGTTTTCGGGCGTCCCCACCGCTTCCAGCACGACGTGCAAGCCGCCCCGCAGGTCAAGTCCCAGGTTGATCTTGTTCTTGATCGGGTTGACTGCGGCAACAACAAGGATCAACACCGCGACAACGATGGCGATCAACTTGCCCAGATTGCGCTTGTTCATTTGATCTATTCCTCCTTCTAATCTTCTCCTTCATCTGCCGGTAACCACATATCACGATTATATACCCGGCCTCAGGGGCTGTCAACGATTGTCTACTGGCAAATCTATCACCGAATATATCAACTCATCTATAATAACTGGGCATCATTAATGATCAGACCAAAGCGACATCCGAGGAAATTGGCAGCACGTCGACACATGATCATTCGGGTGAGAAAGATCTCAAAGTACTCCATCACCGGGCAGATCTGGATCTCAATAGTTAACTCCATGGTGATCGTTCGCTTTTTTTCATCCACCCTCAACTGAGACTCTATCACCGCGTAATTGACCCGGTCGTGAATGTCAAAGGTCGTCACTTCCTGATTTCTGACCCGCGACCGGTGAACATCAGACTTGTCAGCCAGAATCAAAGCGGCCGCCACATTATTGACCGCCTGACCGCTTTGTTCATCATGGTTGCCAATCGCCGCGGTTACCGTTGCCACTTCAGGCAAAGGCATTCCCAAGCGGGTCAAAATACTAAAAGCCAGCAGCGCCCCGGACTGACTGTGTCCCTCCCGGTTCACTACATTACCAATGTCATGCAAATAACCCGCAATGGCCACCAGTTCTGCTTCTCGCCGGGAGTGTTTCAATTCCGTTAAAATCTGGTAACCGCGTTCAGCCACCAGGTTGACGTGCCGGTACCCATGTTCAGTGAAACCCATTTTACCCAGAAATTCGTTTCCCCTGGTGATAAAAGTATCTACTTCCCGATCTCTTTTGATATCCTCCAAGGTAATAATCCCCATGCTTCCCTCCAGGTTTTGGCTGGCAGTGAACTCTCAGCACTAAAATTACCTTATTCTTCATAATATCATATTATCCTCCCAAAAATATGCAAAAAGCTACAGTTTTTACGATGTCCGCCTCATCCGCGCCCTGGATTGAATCCGCTGCAGCGTGCTCAATCCGAGACTGAGCCGAATCGCCTCATCAACTTTGGCCATCTGCCATTGCTCCAAACAACCCAGGTGGTTCGCCGTTGAGAAGACACTCCTGGGCAAGGTCCGAATCATAGAAAATAAAGCCACGTGCGAGGTTGGTAAACCAGTCAGAGTATTCCCCGGGATAACCACACTGACCTGGAGGTGTTTGGCATATAACATCGGCGAGAGGGGAACAACAATGACGGTATCCTCAAACTGGTTGCTGATATCATTCTGGATAACCAACACTGGCCGCTGGAGGGAATAACAAGCCTCGGCCATCCCCAAATCCACGCGGAAGATATCTCCTCGTTGAATGATTACCTCCGGCTTAGTTAAATTCGGGGTGGTCGCGGATGATGAAATATTTTGCTCAAATTGAGCCAGAGCTAAGTTTTCCGCCCGGTCCCAGGAAGTAATCACCCAACTGCCCCTGGTGTGATCACAGTAGATATCCGCTGTCCTTTCTCGACGTCCTAGCTGGAACCTGGAGGACAACCAGTCGTGGATTCCCCACAAATACATTTTCCCTCTCCTAACCAGGTTCATCCCTAACTGCCTGAATTCTTTCACTAACTGTCTGCCTTTTGGTGGCTGCATAACCCGACAGTCCTTTCTGTCTCGGCTTTTTCCCTGGGGTCTTATTTTATTCATACTCCTGGTTAAATCCTGCTTCGATTTATGTCTATTTATAGGAATAGCGCGGGAGTTTTTAGACAAAAACAGACCGCATCTCGCCACAATGCGGTCTCGCAACCCCTATATTTTATGTCTTTTCATCTGCAGTTCCCTCTCGATCAAGATAGGCAATCGCTGACTTCAGCAGTTCAATTCTTACCCGGGGAGCAATTTCAACAATCACGCTCTTGTCTTTCAGCTGGATAATCTGCCCATAGATTCCTCCCAAAGTAACAATCCGATCATTGACCTTGAGGTTATCCAGCATCGCCTGGTGTTGCTTTTCCTTTTTACGCTGGGGAGCGATCAACATAAAATAAAAAATCGCCATAATTAAGATCGTGTATACAACCCAGCTAGTGAGCATAGTTCAATCCCCCTCCAATATATTAGGTTGACCAAAAAGCTTTTTCCACATTTGTCGTCTATTCATCAACCTCCCCACCCGAAGATACTTTATACTCAGCCCAAAAGGTCTCGCGGTAAGCGGGAAAACGATCCTCCCAGATCGCCTGACGAATCTCCCGCATTAAACGCAGCAAAAAAGCCAGGTTATGCATCGTTGTTAAACGGATGCCTAAAACCTCATTTGCCTTGATCAAGTGACGGATATACGCCCGCGTATAATTTTGGCAGGCATAACAGTCACAGCCTGGCTCGAGTGGCCGCCAATCCCGGGCATACTCCGCATTGCGCACCACCAGCTTGCCCTGGCGCGTCATCACCGTACCATTACGGGCAATTCGTGTTGGCAGGACACAGTCAAACATATCGATCCCCCGGTGCACCCCTTCCACCAAACAATCAGGGGAGCCTACCCCCATCAGGTAGCGGGGTTTATTGGCCGGAAGCAAGGGAACAGTCTGTTCCAGGATGTCATACATCAGGGCTTTCGGTTCACCGACGCTCAGCCCGCCGATCGCGTAACCGGGAAAGTCCAAAGCCATTAACTCGCGAGCGCTTTGGGCACGCAGATCGGGAAATACTCCCCCTTGAATGATACCAAACAAGGCTTGATCCTTTCGGGTGTGGACCTGCAAACAGCGTTCCGCCCAGCGGGTGGTCCGTTCCAGAGAGTCTTTGACATATTCATAGGGGCACGGATAAGGGGGGCACTCATCAAAAGCCATGATGATGTCTGCCCCTAAGGCCATCTGCACTTCCGTTGCCCGTTCTGGACTGAGGAAATGGGTTGAACCGTCGATATGGGAACGAAAGGTGACACCTTCTTCAGTAATTTCTCTCAATTCGCCCAGGCTGAAGACCTGGTAGCCCCCACTGTCGGTCAAAATTGACCGTTCCCAGTGCATAAACCGGTGTAGCCCCCCGGCCTCCCGAATCAGCTCCGCTCCCGGCCGGAGATACAGGTGATAGGTATTGCTTAATATGATCTGCACATCCAGCGCGTTCAATTCTTCCGGGGTCATGGTTTTCACCGTGGCCTGCGTACCCACCGGCATAAACACTGGGGTATCGATCACCCCATGCGGCGTAATTAAACGACCAACACGCGCGCCAGTCGCCGAACATTCTTTTATTATCTCAAATGTGATGGCCATTGATTACTCCTAATTAATCATTTTAAAGAATCAGCATGGCATCGCCGTAACTAAAAAAACGGTACCGCATCCTGACCGCCGTTTCGTAAGCCGCCAGGATTTTTTCCCGGCCGGCCAGGGCCGAGACCAACATCAGTAGGGTGGACCTAGGCAGGTGAAAATTGGTGATCAACCCATCAATCGCCTTGAAACGGTACCCGGGGTAAATAAAAATATCTGTCCAACCAGCCGCAGGAGATATTGTGCCGGTTGGGTCAGCGACCGTCTCCAGGGTTCGGGTAGTGGTTGTCCCCACCGCGATAATTCGCCCGCCGTTGGCCCGTGCTTGATTAATCTTTTCCGCCGCTGCCTGGCTTACCTCATAATACTCGCTGTGCATCTGGTGTTCCCGGATGTCTGTCACCTTCACTGGGCGAAAAGTACCCAGCCCAACATGCAAGACCAGGTAAACCAGCTGCACCCCCATGGCTTCAATAGTCTTCAACAATTCCGGTGTAAAATGGAGGCCGGCCGTCGGGGCAGCTGCCGACCCCTTTTCCCGGGCATAAACAGTCTGATAGCGTTCCCGGTCGCTCTCCCTGAACGGCCGGGTAATATACGGTGGTAAAGGCATTTCCCCAATTTGGTCAAGGAGTGACTCAAAGACACCGTCGTAATGGAACTGCAGGACTCGACCGCCCGCTGCCGTTTTCCCCACCACTACGGCTTTTAATTCTCCCCGACCGAATGCTAGCCTCGTTCCTGCTTGCGCCTTCTTCCCTGGTCTGACCAGAGCTTCCCAGCGATCGGAACCTACTCGTTTCAGTAAAACCACTTCCAG
Organism: Bacillota bacterium; assembly: GCA_013178045.1. Lineage (NCBI taxonomy): Bacteria > Bacillati > Bacillota > Bacillota bacterium. The sequence goes on along the minus strand of JABLXP010000004.1, from coordinate 22,086 downwards.
CCGGCCACCTGTATCTGTCCGCCAACCAAAGAGTCGGGCAGGAATCACCCGGGTTTCATTCAGAACCAATGCGTCTCCTGGCCGCAAATAATCGGTAATGTCGCGAAAGATTCGATGTTCAAGTGTTGACTGGTCGCGCCTGACCACCATCAATCGCGATTGGTCACGTGGGTCAACCGGTTCCTGAGCAATCAGCTCAGGCGGCAGATCGTAGTCAAAAAGGGCAATATCCATATGAACAGTCTGCTGCTCCTAATCCTACTGTATTTTAGTCCCTGGGTAGTAAAAATCAAGAATCTGCTGATAGCATTGACCCTGTTCCGCCATGCCGTAAGCCCCCCACTGCGACATCCCCACGCCGTGGCCCCAACCGTGCCCGAAAACCGCGATCTGCGTCGGGGTTTTGGCCACCTTAATGCATTGAGTCGCTCCCTGGAGGTAGTAACCTGAATCAGACCCGTTTAATTTACCCACTGCTCCACTGGCGTTCAACACCGCGAATCGGCTCGCTCCACCGTGCTGGGTCTTTACCTCGTCCCGCCCATTAATAATGGCGACAGTCGCATCAGTGCTCAAGTCAAAGAAATTGCTCATGAAACTGTCCCGGCTGATATAGGTATTAAACCCGGGGTTAAACAACTGCCCAAATTCGCTCCCGGTTTTCTGTATAGTATTCCCCTTCGTGTCAGTAATCAGTACCGCTTCTACCCGGCCCGACTCCCTTTTGATTAATTCCAGCGAATCAATCGGTCCGATGGAATCTTTCTTTTGGAGCAGTTCCAGTAAGCCAGCCTGACCCTGATTGCCCCGGCTGGTTACCGGCGTAGCAAATTGCCAATCCGACAGACTATACCCCCGACTGTATGGGTCTGGTTTTCCCCGCAGGTACGAGTAATCCCAGCCATTTACATAACGGTTGTCCTCCGTATGTCCCCCGCTGTTGGAGTGGTACAGGGCATAGATCAGGGTCCCGTTCCCGTCTACCAGAACCTCCCCGCGGGTAGCGTTGACGGCCTCCGTGGACCGGGCGCTTTCACTGTCATAACCACCATAAACCTGGCAGTGCGTGAGGTTGCATACCCCAAAGCCGTCGGCACTGTGTTTGGCCGTGTTCTTAGCAACGTAGGTCCGGGCCACTACTGCCTGTGCCTTGAGCGCCTCCAGCGGCCAGTCCTGACCCATCTCCCGGGGTACTACCCCATACAGATATTCCTCAGTGGGCAGTTCATTGATACAGATCAAGCCATTACAGTCCTTGTTAGACCTTATTTCAAGCTTTCCCCGGTAACTTCGGTTGTTGTGTTTAAACAGGTTCAGGTTCTTATTATTGATTGGCTCAAGCATAATCGGCCCCGCAAAAGTTCCCCAGCTTTGCCAGTTAGTTCCCGTGCGGAGACTGAAAACCTCTATCTTCGTAGAGTTTAAGGCAATCTGGGCCCGCCACACCTGCCCGCTAGGCAAAGTCCGGGCAATGACTTTTTTCGTTGCCCCGTCAACTAACTGGTAGGCTCCCTGCCGGACTTCGAAATCAACCCACGACACGTTCATCTCCAAGCCAACTCGCACCGTAGCCGGAACTGTTGCCGCTTGGACTTCAGGCCACGGCCACATTCCAATCAAGACGATCAGAAGTAAGCCAATCAATAAAGTACAGACCCGACCCAACTGGCTAAACCACTTTCCCCGAAGCACCTCCATCACCCTCCACACCAGCAGTAAGCTAATTAGAGGGAGGTTCGACACGATTATCGCAAAATCCTGCCCTTTTTAAGGAAAAGCGGCAAGTTTAGACTTATTTTCGACTGAGCAGATTTAACACCACGGTTAGTAATATGCTCAAAATTATAGAAGTCGCCAGCGGAAAGTAGAAGGTAAAATTACCTTTTTGATAGTAGATATCCCCCGGCAGTCGGCCGATATTAAACAATTTTCCTAGCCCCAAAAGGAAAAGACCAAGAATCATTATGCCGCCGCCTATGGCTAACAACAACTTACCAAAAGCACTCCAATCACCCACGGTGTTTCTCCTCCCTGTTTTCTACCTCTCCTTTGCGCTTTGGGGCATACCGTTCCTTCTCGCTGAAAATACAGCCACAATACTGCTGTCGATAAAGCCCCAATTCTTTCGACCGTCCTATAGTTTCGGGATAACCTGGCCGGAAATCCTCATAGTAAAAAGAAACCCCCATCTGTTCTCCAACCAGCTCACCAATTTCACGAATCTGTTCGTGTTTCTGAAATGGACTGACCAGGAGGGTGGTAGTGAAAGCGTCAAACTTACCATGACGGGCGATTTGGGCCGCCTGCTTCAGCCGGAGATAATAACAAAACCGGCACCGCTGATGTTCGCGAAAAACCACCTCTCGCAAAAATGGCTCCAACTCGTAGTCGGCATAGTAGATCACCGGCAGGTTGATGGCTTTAGCCAACTGCTCTACCCCCGCTTGGCGTCGGGAAAATTCCTGGTAAGGGTGAATATTCGGGTTGTAGAAATATCCGTGTACCTCATGCCCTTGCTCGCGCAAACGGGGTACAGGATAAGTGGCACACGGCCCACAGCAGATATGCAAAAGGGTTTTCATTACCGCTCACCTACCATCTTTAAAAAATCAGTGCTCAGGATTTTGTCCCTTTTACACCTAAATCAAAGCTTTAAAACCTGCTGCTTATTTTCGGCCGCCGGCTCGGCTGTCGGAAATGGCAGACCCAGGTGCTCATAAGCTCGCACCGTGGCTATTCTACCTCGCGGGGTACGTTGCAAAAATCCTAGCTGCATGAGAAACGGCTCGACCACATCTTCCACCGTCTCCGTTTCCTCGCTCAAAGCAGCGGATAAAGTATCAAGCCCAACCGGTCCACCGCCAAACTTCTGAATGATCGTCAAAAGCAACTTCCGGTCCAGGGCATCCAGACCGAGATGGTCCACTTCCAGCAGGCGCAGTCCCGCGTCAGCCACCTCCTGCGTGATCACCCCATCCCCCTTCACCAGGGCGTAATCGCGCACGCGCTTCAGCAGGCGGTTAGCAATCCGGGGTGTGCCGCGCGCTCGTCTGGCGATCTCCCTGGCGCCACCCGCGTCAAGCTGCACCTGGAGGATCCGGGCGGCCCGGTTGAGGATTTGCTCCAGTTCTTCCACGGTATAGAAATCCAGTCGGCTCATCACGCCGAAGCGGTCTCGCAGCGGCGAGGTCAGGAGGCCGGCGCGGGTCGTCGCCCCGATGAGGGTGAACGCTGGCAGCTCTAAACGGATGGAACGGGCACTCGGCCCCTTACCAATCACAATATCCAGGTGAAAATCTTCCATCGCCGGGTAGAGAATCTCTTCTACCATCCGGCTTAAACGATGAATTTCATCAATAAAAAGAACATCACCCGGTTCAAGGTTGGTTAAAATCGCTGCCAGGTCACCGGGCCGTTCAATCGCGGGCCCTGAAGTCCTGCGGATATGCACCCCTAACTCCACGGCAATGATATTCGCCAGGGTGGTTTTCCCCAATCCGGGTGGACCATATAGCAAAACATGGTCCAACGTTTCGCCACGGGCCCTGGCTGCTTCAATAAAAATCTTTAAATTTTCCTTTGCTTTACCCTGACCAATATAATCAGCCAACCGCTGGGGTCTTAAGGAGGCCTCCATTTCCCAGTCTTCCATTTGTTGCTGCCTCGCGACAAGGCGTTCTTCCATGTTCCTCACCTACCCTTTGGCCAAGTACTGTAAAGCCAATCTAATTATTCGCTGCAGATTCACATCCTCACCGGAAATTGAGCGAATCTGCTCCAAGCACCCTCGAATCTCATGCGGTTGATACCCCAGGGCTAATAAAGCCTGACTAGCTTCGGCGTAAACGTCCGCTCCCTCCGTCAAGGGCTCGGTCCGCCAGCCACCCGTTTCAGCCCAGCCATTTGCAAGATCCGCAAGATTAGACCGACCAATCTTATCTTTTAACTCAACCAAAAGCCGCTGAGCTGTCTTTTTTCCTACACCGGGAAGTTTAGTCAGCCAGGAAACGTCCTCGCGCAGCACCGCTTGGCTCAGATCCGCCACCGAGGCGGCGGATAGGATGCTCAGCGCTGCTTTTGGCCCAACACCGGATACCTCAATTAAAAGCAGAAAGAACTCGAGTTGGGCGGCTTCCCGGAAGCCAAACAATTGGATGGAGCCTTCCCGTACATGCAGGTAGGTGTGCATCTCGATTTCCTCACCAAGTGTCGGTAGTTGAGCCAGGGTTCGGCTGGAAGTATAAACGTGGTAACCAACGCCATTAACATCAAGTATCAGACTGTCTGGACGAACTGCGTGCAGTCGTCCCCGCAGAAAGGCGATCATCATTGGTTCCTCTCCATCAACGTTTGTTTCAAGCGATAAGAATGGGCATGACAAACCGCAATGGCCAGCGCATCGGCGACATCGTCAGGCTTTGGGATCTGGGGAAGACCCAACAGACTTCTGACCATGAGCTGAACTTGTCGCTTCTCCGCTCGACCGTAGCCAACCACGGCCTGCTTGACCTCCAAAGGAGTATACTCGTGAATCGCCAGTCCTGCCCTGGCCGCAGCCAGAATAATCACGCCCCGCGCCTGGCCTACAGTTATGGCCGTCCGCGTGTTCCGGTTAAAAAACAATTCTTCTACCGCCAGTTCTGTTGGTTGGTAATGCTGGATGATCTCGCTTAGCCCGTTGAACAGCCTCTCCAGCCGTTCGGCGATTGTTAAGGCTGGCGTCGTCTCTATCGCTCCAAAACCAAGCACTCTCAGGGCTGGTTTGACTTGCACCACTCCATATCCAGTCAGGGCGATGCCCGGGTCAACCCCCAGGATTACCATTAGCTTCCTCTCCTCTCTCCTAGAACACTATTCGCCACCGCCAGGATATCTCCTTTTTTTCTCCTCCTCCCATAAAGAAAAAGCATAGGCAGCTATCTGCACCCATGCCTCAATTAATTTACGTGATTACTGGTACTCGTCTAAACTGTCCAGCGCCTGCTGCAGATCATCAGAATTGGCAAATTCCAGCATACCCAGGCGGATCTGCTCGCGCAGTTCTGGCGGAAGTCGAGCCACATTGATCTCGGTTACCTTCTCCACTTCGCGGTCAATTCCCATCGGCCCGATAAAAATAGCCACCCGACTGTCTATCACCCCCAGATGCCGTTTCTGGGCATCTGCCGGGCAAAACCCATCTAGCGTCTGCTGTATGATAATCCGATCCGGGCCATCAATCTTGACCTGCCACCCCTGACTGGCCGGGTAGCGTTCTTTCAATTGCTTAACTGATAACCCCTCCAGGGCTGAATCAACCTCAACTGGCACCACCTGCGTGTGCTGGCATAAGGAATAGGTCTGCTGCACGGTGATTTTGGTGGTGGCAGTAATTGGCCCCAACCAGCTCTGCCCCAGTTCAACTGCCACTGGTGACTCATTAAGCGGATTGCGGGGCTTGTTTAGCAATGGCCAAATGAAGACCACCAGGAAGACGGCCAAGACGCTGAGAATACCCAATAAGAATACCGGGAACCAATTTCTTTTTTGTTGCGAGCCGACCACGGCCGCCCCTCCTTTCTTGGGTACTTCATAATGCAATATCGCACTGATTTTCTATAATAATTTCCATAAATGGTATATATTATACCTCCTGCAATTCCCACCAGGGATGATCATTTTTTTGTCGAATCTTCTTTGCAGTAAGGTTTCGCGCCAGAAAGGAGTTTACATGAACAAGATCAAGATTACGGCTGCACTGCTGGTCGGTTTACTCACCCTTGGTCTCGCCTCCACTACCTTCTCCCATTCCACCTGGTTTACTCCACCCAAGTTTACTCCGGCGGTTATTTTTCCTGCACTGGAAACCACCGTAGGGGGAACATTGGAGCCAACCGTTCCAGCGGCTAACCGTACCGAAGAAACCGAAGAAACGACCAACAGAGCCAACAATGACCAAAGCATTTCGTTAGAGAACAATAAATCAGTGGGTGAGACCACCTTGAAAATTACGGATACAGTGGTCAACCAGAAGCCAACACCGGCCAGCAAAGACCAGTCAGCCAACGAAAAGAGCCGGCAAGATTCGCCATCCAAAACAACACAATCCCGGACCATTGCCTCCCGCGGTGTAAGCAGTCGAGGTTTTATCTGGCCCGTGCAAGCTCGGATCAGTTCTTACTACGGCCCAAGAGGAGGCCGGCTACATAAGGGGTTAGACCTCGCCGCCCCCACCGGTCAACAGATCAAAGCCGCCAGAACCGGAACCGTCATCTATAGCGGCTGGGTTACTGGATACGGCCAAACCATCATGCTTGATCACGGCGATGGCCTGCTGACCCTCTACGGTCACTGTTCCAAGCTCCTGGCCCAAACCGGCCAGAAAGTCAGCCAGGGTGAAGTAATCGCCCTGGTCGGCAGTACTGGACGTTCGACCGGCCCCCACCTGCATTTTGAAATTTTAGTTAATGGACAAGCTGTAAATCCTCTACTGTACCTGCCTTGAAGAAAAAACCTAGTAATTACAAAAACCCGATGGATCAACGATCCCCCCTGTTGATTCCATCGGGTTTTCTCTATTCCTTAACTTTTTTCTTTATCTCGGTTTGATTTCCGTTCGGTCCACCTATTATCTACTGGACGTCAGCCCTGTTCACATCCAACAACTGTTTTAGTCTCCTGCCCTCGGCGTCACCCAAAAGTTTCATGGCTTTTTTGTTTGCTTCAATGATCGCCTGTGTTAAAGGCTCCTCGAGACTTCTACCTTTATCGGTAATTATTACCTGTAAAGCCCGGCGGTCATGTAAATCAGGATGCCGCTCAATCAAACCTTTTTGTTCTAGCCGGTCTAAAACACTGGTGATCGTTGAACTATCTAAGGAAAGGCGCTCCGCCAGTTGCTTGACTGATTGCCCATTATTGTCCCACAAACATTTTAAAATCGCATATTGACCGGGGGTAACTCCATAAGGCTCCAACTCCGCCTTGAAAAGCTGATGTACAGATTGTTGCACCTTTGTCAGTAAAAAATTTATGCATTGTTCTAATTCCATACCCCAGATCTCCTTCTTTTTAGCCGTAACGGTAGATAACTCCAAATCCGCCTCGGGGATATTGCCAGGTGATCGCTCCCGGGTGAGAGCAAACCACACGGCAAGTACCACATTCGAGACAGCCAACGGGGTCAAAACTGATTTCACCATCTTTGATCGAATAAAGGCCCGCAGGACAGGCGAAACGACAGGGTTTGCTCTCACACCGCCCGCAGATTTGCCTATCTAAAATAATGTGCTTTGCCTCATCATCAACAGAGAATTTATTGATCGACAGTAACTGTTCAGTACTCAGGCGCTTCACAGAACCCGGCCCCCTTTCCAGGCGTCGCTGGCCAATTGCGTTAAGGAAATCTGGTATTTTTTGATCTGGGCCATGATCTTGCCCAGCAGGTGGACTGGCGGGGCATCGCTAACCGTAAACATTTCCGCCGCAATCCCAGTGGCCAGCTGCGGGTAAAGGCGGTAAAGGCGCTGATTCTCCAGAAAATGGGGCACCTGGTGATAAAAATCCAGATCGCGCCAAACGAAACTCTTTTTTAAGATATCCTGGTACACGCTAAGCCCCCGCTGCGAGAAATCGTGGCGGGCTTTAGCTTCCATGACAGCCTGGGCTGCCGCTTCCCCTGAACCAATGGCCAGGTCCATCCCGCGCACCAGGTAGCCCAGGTTGAGTACAAAGCCGGCGGCATCACCCACCACCAGGATCCCGTTACCAACCAGCCGCGGCATCATGTGCAAACCCGCCTCGGGAACGAGATGAGCCGAATACTCTGCGACCCGCCCACCCTCAATCAGGGGAGCGATGAAAGGTTGGGCCTTAAAGTCCTCTAAAAGTTCACTGATTTGATACGGGTACCGCTGCAGTTCAGCGGCATTAATCACGAGTCCTAAGGAGACGCTGTTTTTGTTGGTATACAGGAATCCACCGCCCTGTATGCCCCGGGTGCAGGACCCGACAAAGAGGTGAGCAGCCCCATTATTTCCCGTCAGCTGAAACCGCTGACTGATGGTTTCTGCTGGTAGTTCGATCACCTGTTTGACGCCGGTCGCCACCTGACGCGGGGATAATCTCGGTCGTAACCCTGCCTTTTCCGTAATCAGCGAATTAGCCCCGTCCGCAGCGATAACGACATCGGCCAGGAGTTCGTCGTCGCCGGCCCGCACCCCAACAACCCGGCCATTTTCCAGCAGCACATCGTCTACCCGGATATTGCAGGCCAGCATGGCCCCCGCCTCTTCAGCTTTACTGGCCAGCCAGGCATCAAATTCCGCCCGCAAGAGGGTAAAGGAGTGGTAGGGAGGGGTAGCCCAGTTGTCTTCCTGAAAGGTTAAGGAAATGCTTTTATCCCCGGCTATCATGGTGACCGTTTCGCGGACAACTGGTCTTTCGAGCGGGGCTTCTTCCCAGAAGTTGGGGATGATCCGGTTCAGGGCAAAACTGTACATCCGACCTCCGAACATATTTTTGCTGCCAGGTGATTCTCCCCGCTCGATAAGAAGGACATCCAGACCAGCTTTGGCCAGGAGGTAAGCGGCCGTGCTCCCCGCTGGACCCGCACCGATGATGATAGTAGTAAACTTTTCTGCCGCCATTTCAGCTCACCTTACTTCCCTAAAGCCTTTTTGCATTCCTCGGTCAGTTTGGGAAGGACATCGTACAGGTCACCGACGATCCCGTAATCAGCGGTATCAAAGATCGGCGCGTTTTCGTCACGGTTGATGGCACAGATCACTTTGGCATCACGAATGCCAGTGGTGTGCTGGATCTGGCCAGAGACTCCGACACCGATGTAGAGTTCCGGTTTGACTTTTTCCCCCGACAGACCGATGTAGCTCCGTTCCGGCAGCCAGTGCAATTCCTCGGCCAGCGGCCGGGTACAGGCGATTACCCCGCCGATTGTTTCCGCCAGTTCCTGAGCCAGCTTCAGATCAGCTTGATTTTCAAAACCGCGGCCAACGCAAACCAACACCTTTGCTTCCGTGATGTCCCCAGCAGCGTGTTCCCGGGGCTTCCGGCTGAGTATTTTTACGCCAGACGGCGGCGGTGGGGCAAGTTCCCGGACCACTCCCTGCCGGCCGTTCTGGGGGGTAGCGGGAGCAAACATGCGCGGTGGGACCGTCGCCATCTGGGGGCAGGTTAAACAGACAACGGTTTGCACTGCCGCTCCTCCGTAGATCAGCCGGTCCATAACTAACTTTTGCTGGGTTTCGTCAAAGTTTAAACCAATGCAGTCACTGCCCAGGCCGGTGTTGAGCCGGGCAGCAATCCGCGCCGCCATCTCTTTGCCCTGGGAAGTTCCAGCAACCAGGAAAATATCCGGGTCATTTTGTCGGGCTTCCTCGGCAATAACCGGGACGTAGGCAGAAAGCGGCTGCTCGTCAGCCAGCGGCGGCATAATAAGTACCTCATCGGCCCCGTGGAGAATGTACTCCTGGGCCTGGTTCAGGTCAGCGCTGACTAGGGCCACCAGTCTGGTCCCCAGCCTGGTGGCTATCTCTCGACCGATATTTAACAACTCAAGGGTCTGCTCCCGACGATCGGCTAAAATCCAAACCCCAGCCATATCTTTTTTCACCCCTTTAAGCGATTACCCCTTCTTTAAGCAGGGCTTCGACAAACTTGCTGATTTCCGTCGGCTCGGCCCCAAACTTCTGGCAGTTTCGCTCCATCGTTGTCCCCCGAACCTTGAGCGTCTGCAGACACGGAGTAAAGGTTTGATTTAAATCCTTGACGGTAATCTCAACAATAGGTTTCTTGTTCGCTTCCAGGGTCTGCTTTAGCCCCGGAATCCTGGGTGTATTGATATCCGGTAAAACGGTAACCAGAGCAGGCAGGGTTAAGGCAACCACTTCGATTCCGTCGTCAATTTTCCGTTCGGCGATGAGTTGCTCGCCATCTAGGGTCAGTTTGTTGACGAAGGTGGCACACGGGATACCCAGCAGTTCAGCCAGGCGCGGTCCAACCTGTTGGGCATAGAGGTCGCTGGAACCTTCACCACAGATTATTAAGTCGTACTCGATTCTGGTCTGGATTGCCTTGGCCAAGATCGCCGCTGTTTGCGCTGGCTCAAGTTCGGTAAAAGAAGAGTCGTTGACAAAATATGCTTTTTCCGGGCCGCGCGCAAGGACATCCTTTAAGCCCTTTTTCGCCGCCGGTGGACCAACTGTAATCGCGGCCACACTTCCACCGTGTTGTTCAAAAAGCCGTACTGCCTCCTCAATGGCGTTGCGGTCGTAGTCGCTGATCTTGTAGCTAACCCGTTCAAGGAGCAGTTCCCGAGAATCAGCCACTACTTTGATATCGGCTTCATCGATTACCCATTTGAAACAGGTGATGATTCTGGGCATATTTGCCCCCCTCCAATCTTCTACCGCAGCAGGTTACCCGCGATCACCATCCGCTGAGCTTCCGAAGTACCTTCATAAATTTCGGTAATCTTGGCGTCACGCATTAAACGTTCGACTTTCTGCCCCTTGATATAGCCGTAGCCGCCAAAGATTTGCACAGCTTTGGAGGTGTGACGGGAGGCCATTTCCGCCGCGAAGACTTTGGCCATTGAGGCTTCCTTGGTGTACGGCAAGCCCTGGTCTTTCAGCCAGGCGGCGTAATAGGTGAGGAATCTGGCCGCCTGAATATCGGTCGCCATATTAGCGATCATCCACTGGATCGCCTGGTTGGCCGAGATTGGCCGGCCAAACTGAATTCTTTCCTTAGAATATCTGATGGATTCGTCCATAGCTGCCTGGGCGATCCCCACAGCCTGGGCCGCAACACCGATCCGACCGTTGTCGAGGGTTGACATGGCGATGCGGAAACCCTGGCCCTCCTGCCCCAGCAAATTTTCTTTGGGGATCCGGCAGTCTTTGAGGATGATCTCTGAGGTTTGGGAAGCCCGAATCCCCATTTTATAAAAATGCTCGCCCACCTTCAAACCGGGGGCTTCCTTGGGGACGATAAAGGCGCTCATGCCCTTGGTGCCTTTCGCTTTGTCAGTGAGCGCGAAGACCACAAAGGTATCAGCTACCGGTCCATTGGAGATAAAAGTCTTGGTGCCATTCAGCACCCACTCATCTCCGTCCAGGTGGGCGGTGGTGGTGGCCGCTCCGACATCGGTACCCGCACCAGGTTCAGTCAGGGCAAAGGCCCCAATTTTCTGCCCTTTGCACAGGGGAACCAGATACTTTTTCTTCTGTTCTTCAGTACCAAAGTGGAAAATTGGGCCGCTGGCCAGCACGGTGTGGCAGGAAAGGGTAAACCCCGTTGCGGCGCAGGAACGGGAAAGTTCCTCAATAACGATGGTAAAGGTTAGGAAATCAACCCCCGCTCCGCCGTATTCCTCGGGGTAAGGCATCCCCATATAGTCCATTTCGGCCAGCTTGGCAATTACTTCGGCCGGGTAACGGCTGTTTTCATCGATTTCCACAGCGATGGGGTCAACATACTGTTTGGTAAACTCGCGCATATTGGCCCGGATTAATTCTTGCGTTTCAGTTAGTTTAAAATCCACAACAAGCATCTCCTTTCTAAGATAGTGGTTAACATTCCGTCAGTTCGTTTTAATTTAAATATAGTTTGAATGCAAATTGTTTGTCAACAATATATTTTATATCCATACATAATTTTATATAATTTTTATATAATTTTTCCAAAATAAATCTAGAGCAATATAGAGCCCATACAAAAAGGCTGTTGAGCGATTACCTAGCAACAGCCTTTTAATATGAGCTAGCTTCCCGGTAAACAAGGTTCGTCATTATCCACCCATCATTTCATCTGGAATATCAAAATTGGCGTATACATTCTGGACATCGTCATGGTCTTCGAGCATTTCCATCAGCCTTAACATCTGACTGACCTGGTCAGGGTTGGTGAGCTGGACGGTTGTTTGCGGCACCATGGTTACTTCAGCCACAGAAAACTTAAGCCCTTCCCTGGCCAGCGCTTCTTTGACCGCCTCAAAATCCTCCGGGCTGGTCGTGATCTCCGCTTCCCCGTCTTCTACTTTTATATCTTCTGCTCCCGCTTCCAAACACATGAGCATCAATTCGTCTTCGTCCTTCTGATTTTCCGCGAGGTCAACAATCAGCAACCCTTTGCGGTGAAACATCCAGGCCACACAACCGCTTTCCCCCAAACTGCCGCCATTGCGGGAAAAAATGTGGCGGATCTCCGCTGCTGTGCGGTTACGATTGTCAGTAGCAATATTCAGCAAGATGGCGACTCCCGCCGGACCGTAGCCTTCGTAAGTTACCTCTTCGTAATTAACCCCTTCAATCTCGCCTGTTCCTCTTTGGATGGCCCGCATGATATTTTCATTTGGCATGTTGGCTTCTCTGGCTTTCTGAATAGCCGTCTTCAAGCGCATGTTCACATTGGGGTCACCACCACCGGCTCTGGCCGCCATAATCAATTCCCGGCCAATCTTCGTAAAAAGCTTGCCCCGCTGCGCATCCATTTTGGCCTTTTTATGCTTGATGTTCGCCCACTTGGAATGACCTGACACGGCTTCAAACCTCCTTTCCCCCAATTTCAGCACTATTTTAACACACCGGTTTCCCAACACGCAATGGCAGCAGGATTCTGCCCTAGCGTCTAACCAGTTGCCGGTCGGTCCGCTGGAAGCTGGGAGGGAGTTGCCGTTTATGCTCTGAACGCCGGTGCAGTTCCTCGATACGCGCCAGATGATCGGCGGGAATCGGTTTCCCGTCCAGGTAATCGTCAATCATCTCATAGGTGGTGCCCATCTCAGCCTCATCTGTTTGCCCCAGCCACAGCCCAGCCGAGGGTGGCTTGTTAATGATGCGGTCAGGAACGCCCAACTCCCGGGCCAGGGCCCGCACTTCCCGTTTGGTAAACTGGATGAGCGGCAGCAGATCGACCCCGCCATCGCCGTATTTAGTAAAATAACCGGTATACGCTTCGGCGGCGTTGTCGGTTCCTACCACCAAATAATTTAACAGGTTGGCAATTGAATAGAGAGTACCCATGCGGAGCCGGGCACGCAGATTGGCATCAGCCAGGCGGTCATTGGCTCTGAACTCATAACCCTGGGTAGTCAGACGGTCGCGAACATTGTCATAGATTAACTGGTGTGGCTCACTGAGCTCAACCTGGACGCGTTTCAACCCGACCACCTCGGTCACCAGTCTGGCGTCCTGCTCGTCACGCGGATCACTGTGACACGGCATGATTACCCCGATTGATGCCTCGGGAAAGGCTTTCTTCGCCAGCGCCGCCACAGTCGCCGAATCAACACCACCACTTACCCCGACTACCAATCCCTGGGCATTGGCTTCTTTAACTTTGGCCCGCAGCCATTCGACAATCAAGTCAATCTGGTCAGTCAAATTTGGCATACATCAACCCCCTGCTCGCATCTTAATAGGAACCAGCCTGACCTGGCCCCAGGCAGCCAACTGATCGTCCTTAATCACCACCGCCCCGAGCACCCCGGGAATAGTCTGGGCCAGCTCTACCGCTTTTTGGACATCAACCTTGGTTTGCACAACGTTGCCGACCGCTGTCGCGGCAGCATCCGCCAGAGCGGCTGATTTGGCAATCAAGACCGCCGCATCAGCCTGGCCAAAACTGAATGAGGGGCCAACCGTCCCGGAAGAAGTGCAGACACCAACCGGTGTGGTGTCTGGCTGTATTTCTAACCCCAAACGGTTGCTGAAAGGGGAGGTGCCGGCAAAAATACCGATGGTGCGCGGTACTCGAGTGACTAAAAAGATGTCCCCCCCATTTTCCACGATGACTTCGCAGACGGCCGACAGTAGCTCCCGGCCGATAAATTCAGCCATCGCCCCGGCCACCGCCGCCATCGGACCAACCCCCGCCTGCCAGGCAGCCTCATTCATGGTCCTGGCGATCGGCGGGGCATCTTGCCGCAGTATGTGGGGAGAAAACGTGGTACGGAAGAGTGGGTCAACCGCAATATATTCTTCCAGAGCTTGACGGTAACGCCAAGTTAACTCATAAGCAAGTTCTTCTACGCCCGGGTTGAAACTCGGGCGATCCACACTGATATAGAGATCGCTCTCTTTAATAACCACCCGAAAATGGACCAGGTCATCCTGTTTAACCTGCTCTCGGTATACTCTGGATACATACATGATTCCATTCTCCTAGAAGCGGAACTCCACCGCCCTTACCGGACAGGCCAGCACACACATGCCGCAAACGACACACTTAGTGTTGTCAAATGCTACTTCCATGGAAGGTCGCTGAATGTGAAGCGCGGCGACCGGGCAGACACCAGTACAGGCTCCACAACTGGTGCACCGTTTTTCGTCCCAGACCACCGTTTGGCTCAAGGGCTCAACGCTTACCCCCAGGTGTTCTAAAAATTTGATCCCTTCGCCATAGTTGTCAGGCCGGCCGGTCAACTCCAAAACCAAAGAACCCTCCTTACGCGGGTTGATGTCCGCCTTCAGAATATTTACCGTCAGGTCAAAATCTTTGACCAGTCGGTAAATGATCGGTTGCTCGACAATACTGGCAGAAAATCGTTGCACTACCTTTTTACTGATCACGTGATTTTCCCCCTTATCCTCATTCTCTTACTAATCAGCTACCGGCCATTGCCGTTCTTCTCGAGAAGTGGTTTAATGGTGATCCCCGCCTCAACTGAAGGCAGCAACTGAACTGGTTCAGTCAAGAGAAATTCTCCCTTCAGGATCCATTCCTTCAGCCTTTGGGCAATCATTCTGGCCCTAGGATAACTGGACAAGGGGTTCGTGGGAACTTCTTTGCCATTAATGATAATCTTGCCTGATTTCAACTCGGCATAACTGACCAGCCCCAGGTTACCACCAGTTCCCAGGGGGTAGGCCTCACTGTAGTCAACAACCGGGCAGAAGATCTCGGCATCAGAGACAGCAGTATAGCTAAGGATTTCCTCACTCAAAATCGGGATCGGCACCCCAATGCCAACCGTCAGGGTGGCGCCGTAACCAACAAAACTTGTCCCGCGCAACCATTCCGGACTCATCTGTTTCAGGTCGCCAATAACGGCCAGGGTACCCGCGCCGCCCAGGGGAACCCCGTTTTCACCCCGCGGGACAGAAGGATTGTGCTGGGTACCGTGCCAGGCCACATACCCGATCCCTCCACCCAGGAAGATCCGGGTGCCAACGCCGATCGTTTTGAAATACGGGTCGTTTAACAGCGGGCTGAGTTGCCCCGCGCTACTGTAGCTAGCATTCCCCAGGTTTGGTTTGAGAATGCCCATGTAAGTATAGATCGTCTGATTGGAAAGATTGACCGCACAGTTATAATTCTGATAACAGTTGCGCGGATTAAACAGGATCGCCTCATTGATGTCATCCAGGGTAATTGTTGTTTCGATCTTTTTCCGGGGGTAACAGTTGGTTGGGTAGGCAATGGCCTCCAGGCGAATTGGTCGACGGGCAACCAGGTCCTCAATCACGTGGCCCCCTCCGTACACAAACTTGCCCGGAAAGACCTTGTTCTCCGGGTCATTCTCCGGCAGTTCAGTCGCCCCTAGATACGCGTCAACCGCAGCGATCCCGGCGTAGGCGCTGACTCCATTCAGCCACACTTTTTTCATCTTCATGCGGGGTTTGGGATGGCCAAAATTCAGGAACACCCCGGATGAACACATCGGGCCAAAGGTCCCGGTGGTGACCACATCTACCTCTCGGGCAACCTGCTCAATCCCCTTCTCCGCAACCAGGTCGATCACTTCCTCAGCTGTAACGACTACCGCTTTCCCCGACTTGATTTTTTCGTTGATTTCGGCATAAGTTCTTAACTGGCTCACCCTATACTCCTCCTTTTCTCTCTGCAGATCTAAGACTATTTAAACTTAGTCATAAAAAGTCTTGTATATTTGTCTACCCCAATAGCTCCTTCGCTTTCAGCACGGCAGCGCGAGCATCA
Organism: Bacillota bacterium; assembly: GCA_013178045.1. Classification (NCBI taxonomy): domain Bacteria; kingdom Bacillati; phylum Bacillota; species Bacillota bacterium. Next base: position 6,147 of record JABLXP010000004.1, on the reverse strand, counting down.
GCCGCGTAACCGTCGGCCCCAATCTTAGCAGCGTAATCGGCAGTCACCACCGCTCCCCCCACCATCACCTTGGTCTTGACACCTCGCGCCCGCATTGCGGTAATCACCTCCGCCATTCTGGGCATGGTGGTAGTCATCAGGGCACTCAGACCAACAATGGTGGCTTGCTCTCTAACCGCCGCCTCAACAATTGTCGCCGTTGGAACATCCCGTCCCAGGTCAACCACCCGCCAACCGTAGTTCTCCAGCATCACAGCGACAATGTTCTTGCCTATGTCGTGAATGTCTCCCTGAACAGTGGCCAGGACGATTGTGCCCAGATTCTGCGCTTGTTCCGTGGCTAACCGCGGCTTCACTACCTCAAAGGCAGCTTTCATCGTTTCACCCGCCAGCATTAATTGGGGCAGGAAGAAAATCTTTTTATCATACCGTTCGCCAACTTCCTCGATGGCGGGAATCAGGGTCTGATTAACCAGGACCAGCGGGTCAACCCCTTCCTCCAGGGCTGCCTTCACCAGCGCAGCAATACTGGCTTTCTCGCCATTGAGCACCGCCTGGTAGATCCGCTGCTGTCGGTCACTGCTCGGCTTAGCCGCTTCGCTGGTCGTAATTGGAGCCTCATTTAAAGCAGGTCGGAACTCATCAATATAGCCACGCGCGTATGGATCCCGGCCGGTGAGTACCGCCACTGCCCACAGCCCTTCCCGCATACGCTGGTCAAACGGGTTCATTATTGGTAGATCAAGGCCAAAACCACAGGCCATGGCCAGGAAAGTGGAATTTAATACCTCGCGCCGTGGCAAACCATGAGAAACATTACTGACTCCCAATATGGTTTTGACCCCCAGTTCACGCTTGACCAGTTGAATCGCCCGCAGGGTTTCCATCACCTCGGCCTGCTGGGCGCTGACTGTTTGCACCAGACAATCGATATATATGTCTTCCCGACGGATCCCATACGCTAAAGCCGCGTCAACGATGCGTCGGGCAATCGCCAGACGTCCTTCCGCTGTCGAGGGGATACCGTGACTATCAAGGGTTAAACCGAGTACCGCCGCTCCATATCGTCTCGCCAGCGGTAAAATCGCCTGGAGGCTTTTTGCCTCGCCATTCACTGAATTGATCAGAGGTTTTCCCGCAAAAACCTTCAGCCCGGCTTCAATTGCCTCAGGATTGGTCGAATCGAGGGCCAGCGGAACATCCACCGTGCTTTGAATCTGAAGCACGGCTTTGCGCATCGCCGCTACTTCATCAACACCGGGTACCCCTACGTTCACATCCAGCATCGGTGCTCCCGCGGCCACCTGGGCTTGAGCCTCCTCCACCACATGCAGCATGCGTCCTGCCCTGATATCCTCGGCCAACTTCTTGCGCGCGGTCGGATTAATGCGCTCGCCGATAAATATGGGTCGGCCCTGTTCCTGAATAAACAAGGTCTGACTGCGCCCAGTTAAGGCTGAGACTGGCGGCACAACCCGTTTGACGGGGCGCCGCCCTCGAACCGCCTGGCTGATCGCCCGGATGTGGTCGGGGTTCGTCCCGCAACAGCCCCCCACAATGTTCGCCCCGGCGTCAACCAGCTTCACTGCGTACTCAGCCATGGTGGCCGGGCTCTCCGGATATACGGTTTGTCCGTCAATCAGCACTGGTAAGCCCGCATTGGGCTGAACCACCAGGGGCAGGTCGGTCACCATCGCCATCGCGGTGATCACCTTCAGCAGTTCCGCCGGCCCACCCGAGCAGTTGGCCCCAACCGCACTCGCCCCCAGAGTAGTCAAAACAACTGCCGCCGTAACCGGGTCGGTTCCCAGCATGGTTCGCTGGCCACCTTCGAAGGTCATTTGGCAGATCACGGGAACAGGGCCACTGTCCCTGGCCGCAAGCATCGCGGCTCTGATCTCCTGCAGATCGCTCATTGTCTCCAAACTGATCAGGTCGGCGCCAGCCTGCACCGCCGCCGTGACCTGTTCCCGGAAAGCCGCGTAAACTTCATCAAAAGTTGTCTCGCCGAAAGGCTCGATCAACTGTCCAGTCGGGCCAATAGAAACCGCGACCAGAGCACGGTCACCCGCGGCCTGTTTGGCCAGTCTAACCGCCGCCTTGTTTATTTCGGCCACCTGGTTACCCAGGCCAAATTCACGCAATTTAAACCGGTTTCCGCCAAAGGTGTTGGTCTGGATGATGTCCGCCCCGGCCGCAACGTAGAGCCGGTGAATTCTTTGCACCACTTCGGGGTGATCGATATTCCAGCGTTCTGGACATTCTCCAGGTTTGAGGCCACACGATTGCAGCATGGTCCCCATGGCCCCGTCCAGCACCAAGATTTTTTCCTTGAGCAAATCAAAAGATTTCTGCACGCCAGACCTCACTCTCCCCCATCACATATTGAACACCATAAAAAAACCTCTTCAGATGAAGAGGTTTTTTCGCTGCCTGTCTCGCCCTCCCTCTCATCTTTCAGAATTGAAAATTCTGTGGGAATTGGCACCTGGCCTCGTCGCGAAGCTGGTTGCCGGGTTTCATCGGGCCCGTCCCTCCACCTCTCTTGATAAGAGTGCTCTCGCTTTGAAGTTGTTTCCCATAGAATATCATGAGATCAGAACTGTGTCAATAAACAATTGCCCTAATCAAGTTTTTTCTTTCTCTTTTTCCTTTTCTTCTTCTTTCAGCCCATCTTCCACCTGACGTTTGATATCCGCCGAGGCCCGTTTAAACTCATTTATGCTCTTCCCCAATGACCGACCAACTTCCGGCAATTTTCCTGGTCCAAAAATAATCAGGGCAATCACAAGAATGAGAATAAGCTCCCATGGTCCAACACTTGGTATAAATCCAAACACTGACTGCACCTCCTTTACGCTCGTTAATTCGTCATGCCCGCCGGAATTCCTTCTCAAACTGCTTTCCAATATCTGTATAATCAGCGGTCAATTATCTCCACACCCAGAGTTTTCTCCATTTCCCGCAGGGCAAATTCATGGGCGCCCGGATCAAATGTGGCCACTTGATTTTTTAACACCTTGACGCGATAACCCCGCATCCGGGCGTCCGCCGCCGTATAGAGGACGCAAATATTCGTACACACCCCAACCAGAATAAGTTCTTCTACCCCGAGTTCACGCAAGGTCAAGTCAAGCTCTGTCCCAAAAAAGCCGCTGTAACGGCGTTTTGGTATGATAACGTCTTTTTCCTGTGGTGCCAGTTCCGGACAGACCGCAGCCCCCCACGAACCCACCAGACAGTGCGGGGGAAACATTCTAAACTCCGCGTCGTCTGGGCGGTGCCGGTCACAGACGTAGAGCACGGGCACATTATTTCTTCGCGCCTCGGCTAGTTCAGATTGGATAGGTTTAATGATTTCCTGACCGGCCTCACCAATGTACAAAGACCCGTTTTCCTGCACAAAATCATTAAGCATATCAATGATCATCAATGCTTGCTTCAATTTTACTCCCTCCCTGCTCAAATTATGGATGGTTCAATCAATGATTCCCTGTTCCCAGTATTCAACACCCCTGAAAAAAATCCTGTTACTGCCGCGAAAATTGAGACTCAGCCCGCTATGATTTTCTAAAAAAAATAACCCTGGTAATAATGGCAGGATTTTGGCAAAAAACGTCTAAGTACTATGTAGTTTGTAATATATGTTCAAATATGTTCAAAAACTGATCAGCAAAGGAGGGAGGTGTTTATTCAGAAGAAAATCTTTGAAGTTTTGTACAACCCACGAGGCTGGACTGCCCCGGCAGAGGCCTCCCGGTACCGACTGACCGAAGTACCGTGATCAGGACAATCATAGCGATTCCTTTGAGAGGGGAGGTATTCCAGTGCTGCACGCATTATACACAGCCAGTTCAGGAATGCAAGCGCAGCAGATGAACATTGACACGATTGCCCATAACCTGGCAAATGTCAACACCACCGGGTTTAAGAAAGCCCGACTTGATTTTCAGGACCTCATCTACATTAATATCAAACAACCAACAGTTACCGCCCAGTACCAAACAACGCCGGTCGGATTATCTGTTGGGCTCGGGGTCCGTAGTGCTGCCACCCAGACCCTGTTTTCTGAAGGCAACCTGGTGCCGACCGGCAACCCGTTTGACCTGGCGATCACTGGCAACGCTTTTTTCAAGGTAGAAGTCCCTGGCCGGGATGAGCCCCTCTACACTAAAGACGGCTCTTTTAAGATCGACAGCGAGGGCAACCTGGTCACGACGGATGGCTACAAATTGGTGGGAGTGGAGGCGCTTGAGCCAGAAGCAACTGACATCTCGATCAGCACCGACGGCAGCGTGACCTACAAGCTGCCGGGTCAAAACGACCGCATCGAGGCTGGTCGAATTGAGCTGGCTAAATTCATTAATCCCGCTGGCCTAGAAAAACTGGGCCGCAACCTGTACGCTGCGACCGCTGCTTCCGGCGAAGCTATCGACTGGGACCCGGAAAGCGATTCCTCGATCACCATTGAACAAGGGTATCTCGAAAGTTCCAACGTCCAGGTGGTTGAAGAAATGATCAACATGATCACTGCCCAGCGGGCTTACGAGATCAACTCCAAGGTTATTCAGGCCTCGGATGAAATGCTGGGAATGGCGAACAACCTTCGCCGCTAATTGCAGGGTATTGAGGTGAGATCCTTGCTGTCTCTGGTAAGTTTAGACTCTTTGCCTGTTCCGACCAAACTCGCCCCGGCCAACGCTAGCCCCGAAGCCAAAGTTACGGGACCAACATTTGTCGAGCAGTTGCAGAAAGCCCGGGAAAATAACGATCAGAAAAAGCTGAAAGAAGTCTGTCAGGAACTAGAGAGCGTTCTGGTTTACCAGATGATCAGGTGCATGCGGGCGACCGTACCTAAAACAGACTTTCTGGGAAACAGCCTGGCGCTTGGCATCTATGAGCAAATGCTGGACGAGAAATACGCCCAGGAGATGGCGAAAACTCGGACCTTTGGCTTGGCCGAGCTGCTTTATGCGCAATTGACCAAGCCCGCTTATAACGCAGGGCCAGGCACATTAAACCGTTACGGTGGAAAACAGGCTTAAAGGGGACAGCGATGGAACTGTCCCCTTGTTATTTCCCGGGGTTTGCTCTTTTTATTCAAGCCAAATTTTTATCCAGGTTTCTGTTCCTTTTTGGGGCTTAACGTGATACAATTGGTTCATGTATAATCATTCAAGAAATCAGTATACGTTTGCATTACTGGTCAATTGACATCTTTCTGAGACAAGGAGGAATTCCCATGCAAATTCGCAAAGCCGTTATAGCTGACGTTAAAGACATGCAGGCCTTAATTAATGGCTACGCCCAAAAAGAGCTAATGCTCTACCGCTCCTTAGCCTCGCTTTATGAAAACATTCGTGATTTTACGCTGGCGGTGGAAGGCAAAAAACTGCTGGGGACCGGCGCCCTGCATGTGGTATGGGAAAATCTGGCGGAAATCCGCTCTGTGGCCGTTGCCCCCGAGTACCTCCACCGGGGGATTGGCCGCCAACTGGTCGAGGCCCTGTTGGCCGAAGCACGGCAACTGGGGATCAGCGAACTCTTTGTCCTGACCTACCAACCGGCGTTCTTCAGCAAGTGCGGCTTTACCGTCATTTCAAAGGACCAGCTCCCGCAGAAGGTCTGGAAGGACTGCGTCAACTGTGTCAAATTTCCCAACTGCGATGAGGTCGCCCTGACCCTTTCTCTCAACTAAATGAAATAAATAAAAAATACACCCCCAACCTTGAGCGAGGTGTATTTTTTGGTCATCAAGCGGTTCACCCAACGATATTTGCGTTAAGATAAACCGCTTGATGATAGAAATACCTCAACGTAAAACCTATTTACCACCGAGCATGGAGATAAACATACCCGCGGCTACCGCCGTTCCGATCACTCCGGCCACGTTCGGCCCCATCGCGTGCATTAAAATCCAGTTGCGCTTGTCCTCGCTTTGCGCCAGCCGATGCATCACCCGGGCTGACATCGGCACCGCCGAAACCCCGGCTGCCCCGATCAGCGGGTTAATTTTTTCCTTCAGGAACAGGTTCATGATCTTGGCGAAAATTATCCCCGTGGCGGTAGCTGTAGCAAAGGCCACCAGACCCAAGCAGAAGATAAACAAAACTTTGGGGCTTAAGAAGGTCTCGGCATTCATGGTCG